>CAXAYM010000346.1:0-2798 GCA_963973175.1 uncultured Arenimonas sp. | reverse complement strand
TTTCCAGCCCGAGCCGGCGCGCCGAATAACTCGACAGCAGGTAGCGCACCAGCACGCCGTCGCGCACCAGGTCCGAATCCACCGTGGCGACGCCCTCGTGGTCGAAGTCCGAGGAACGATGGCCACGCGGCAGGTGCGGCAGCTCGCGGATGGTGAACCAGTCCGGAAGGATCTTCCTGCCGGCGTGGTCGACCAGGAAACTGGCCTTGCGATAGAGCACGCCACCGGAGGCGGCCTGCAGCAGGTGGCCGACCAGGCTGCGCGCCACTTCGGGCGCGAACAGCACCGGGTACTCGCCGGTGCGAATCGGTTTCGGGTCCAGGCGCGCCACCGTTCGCTCGGCGGCCTTGCGGCCGACGTGCCTCGGTGACTCGAGGTCGTCGGGCGAGATCGTGCTGGTGTACCAGTAGTCGCGCTGCATGCCGTCGCCGCGGCCGGCGATCATCGAGACGCTGATCGACTGGCTGGTGCCGCGTTCGGCGCCCAGGAAACCGTGGCTGTTGGCGTAAACGGAGACACTGTCGCCGCTGTGCACCGAGGCGCCGTCGGAATTGCTGATGCGCGGATCGGCCTCGCGGCCGGCGGCTTCGGCCTCCAGCGCCAGTGCGATCGCGGTGTCGGCATCGATCGGCCAGGGATGCCAGGAATCGAAATCCCGGGCCTGGGTCGCCATGCGCGCGGCATCGGCCAGGCCGTTGCAGGCGTCGGGCTCGGTGTGCCGGGCAATGGCGCAGGCCTGCTCGACCGTGGCCGCCAGGCTGCCCGGCTGCAGGTCGGCGGTGCTGGCGCTGGCCTTGCGCTGGCCGAAGTAGACGGTGACGGCGACGCCGCGGTCGCGGTTGCGCTCGACCGTCTCGACCTCGCCCATGCGCACGTTCACCGACAGCCCGCTGTCGTCGTTGAGGATGACGTCGGCCTGGCTGGCGCCCCGGGCCGCGGCCAGGCGAAGCACCTCGCGGGCGGCCTCGGAAAGGCGCGCCTGGCGCAGGGCGGAATCATCGGAAACTGCGGCCGGGTGGCTCATGGGCGTATCCTTTCGCCTTGGACGGATGGTGGACGATGCACGAAGAAGACCAATTCAATGAAGACGAGGGCGAGTTCGGCCCGAGCCGCAGCGAGGAGCGCCGCGAGGCCCTGGCCGTGCTGGAGCTGGCCAAGCGGCTGGTCGAACAGCCCGAGGCGCGGCTGGCGCAGATCCCGATGGACGAGGACCTGCGGGACCTCACGCGGGCGGCGCAGCGCATCACCGCGCAGATCGCCCACAAGCGGCAGGTCCAGTTCCTGGCCAAACACCTGCGCCGGGAAGAGCCCGAGGCGCTGGATGCGATCCGTGCGGCGCTCGACCATGCCAAGTCCGACCACCGGCGCGAGGCGCAGGCCCTGCACCAGGTCGAATACTGGCGCGACCGCCTGGTCGCCGAAGGCGACGCGGCGCTGACCGAACTGCTCGACAAACACCCCACGGCAGACCGCCAGCACCTGCGCCAGCTGGCGCGCAACGCCGCCGCGGAAAAAACCCGCAACAAACCGCCGCATGCCTTCCGGGAACTCTTCCGCGAGCTGCGCGACCTGCTGGCCGATTCGACCGGAACCGACTGAGGCCCTCACGCGCGGGTGCCGCCCACGGTGAGGGCGTCGATGCGCAGGGTGGGCTGGCCGACGCCGACGGGCACGGACTGGCCGTCCTTGCCGCAGATGCCCACGCCCTCGTCGAGCCTGAGGTCGTTGCCGACCATCGAGACGCGGTTCATCACCTCCGGGCCGTTGCCGATCAGCGTGGCGCCCTTCACCGGCCGGGTGACCTTGCCGTCTTCGATCAGATAGGCCTCCGAGGCCGAGAACACGAACTTGCCGCTGGTGATGTCAACCTGGCCGCCGCCGAAGTTCGGCGCATACAGGCCCTTCTTCACCGACGCGATGATCTCGCCCGGGTCGTGGTTGCCCGCCAGCATGTAGGTGTTGGTCATGCGCGGCATCGGCAGCTGCGCAAAACTTTCGCGCCGGCCGTTGCCGGTGGGCGCCATGCCCATCAGGCGCGCGTTGAGCGTGTCCTGCAGGTAGCCGCGCAGGATGCCGTCCTCGATGAGCGTCGTGCACTGGGTCGGCGTGCCTTCGTCGTCCACGTTGAGCGAGCCGCGGCGGCCCGAGAGCGTGCCATCGTCGACGATGGTGACGCCCGGCGAAGCCACGCGCTGGCCGATGCGGCCGGCATAGACCGAGGTGCCCTTGCGGTTGAAGTCGCCTTCCAGGCCATGCCCCACCGCCTCGTGCAGCAGCACGCCCGGCCAGCCCGGCCCCAGCACCACCGGCAGCGTGCCGGCGGGGGCGTCCTCGGCCTCCAGGCACACCAGGGCCTGGCGCAGCGCTTCGGCGGCCACCTCGCGCGGTTTGCCCTGCGCGAACAGTTCCTCGTAGGAATAGCGTCCGCCCGCGCCGGCATATCCCTGTTCGCGGCGACCATTCTGCTCGACGATCACCTGCACGTTGAAGCGCACCAGCGGCCGCACGTCGGCCGCCACGGCGCCGTCGCTGCGCGCCACCAGCACCGTGTCGACGCCACCGGAAAGGCTGACGATGACCTGCTGCACGCGCGGATCGGCGTCGCGCAGCCACTGGTCGACCTCGCGCAGGGCGGTGATCTTGTCGTCGGCGCCCATGCCGTCGATCGGGTCGATGGCCGGATACAGCGAGCGCCCCGGCACGACCACGCGCTGGCCCGCGGCATGCGCACGGCCATCGCGACTGATCGCGCGCGCCGCCGCGGCGCGGATCACGGCGGCCGAGATCGCCGGCGTGCC
>CAXAYM010000345.1:0-2805 GCA_963973175.1 uncultured Arenimonas sp. | reverse complement strand
CACCGGCAGCCTGGTGGTCGCCGAATTCCCGGACCTCGCCGCCGCCCGTGCCTGGGCCGAGGCCGATCCCTATCTCGAGGCCGGCGTCTACAGCCAGGTCGATGTCTGGCCCTTCCGGCAGGTGCTGCCATGAGCCTGCCGCGCGAACAGCGCCCGGCCGCCATCCGCGCCATGCTCGAGTCGGCGTTGGCCCCGGATTCCCTGGACGTGATCGACGACAGCCACCGCCACGCCGGCCACGCGGGCGCCCGCGACGGCCGCGGCCACTTCAAGGTGAACATCGTCAGCCGCGCCTTCGCCGGCCTGGCGCCGCTGGCCCGGCACCGCAAGGTCTATGCGGCCCTGGGCCCGCTGATGCAAAGCGACATCCATGCCCTGTCCATCCAGGCCCGCACCCCCGACGAAACCTGAGGCCCGGTGATCGCCGGGCCCTGCCGGGCCGCTGTTATACTGCCCCTCGGCCGCGCACCGGGGACCGCGCTCTGCCAATGAAATCAACATCTTGGCGTGGGCAGCGGACCGGTTCGTGGACTTCCCCTGGACCCTGCGGCGGGGCGCCCACAACGCCCCGTGGCCGGCCGGCTCGTCCGGTCGACTGAGAACCCCGATCAATGCGCCTTTCCACCATCAAGCTTTCCGGCTTCAAGTCCTTCGTCGATCCCACGGTGCTGCACCTGCCGACCAACATGACCGGCGTGGTCGGTCCCAATGGCTGCGGCAAGTCCAACATCATCGACGCGGTGCGCTGGGTCATGGGCGAAAGCTCGGCCAGCCGCCTGCGCGGTGATTCGCTCACCGACGTGATCTTCTCGGGCTCGTCCTCGCGCAAGCCGGTCAGCCAGGCGCAGGTCGAGCTGATCTTCGACAACACCGAAGGCACCATCGGCGGCGAATTCGCGCGTTATGCGGAAATCTCGGTCAAGCGCCTGGTCAGCCGCGACGGCCAGTCCAACTATTACCTCAACGGCGCGCGCTGCCGCCGCCGCGACATCACCGACCTGTTCCTCGGCACCGGCCTGGGCCCGCGCAGTTATTCGATCATCGAGCAGGGCATGATCAGCCAGATCATCGAGGCCAAGCCCGAGGACCTGCGCGTGTACCTGGAGGAAGCGGCCGGCATCTCCAAGTACAAGGAGCGCCGCAAGGAAACCGAATCGCGCATCAAGGGCACCCGCGAGAACCTCGACCGCCTCAACGACCTGCGCGAGGAAGTCGACAAGCAACTCGAACACCTCAAGCGCCAGGCCCGCGCCGCCGAGCAGTACCAGGCCCTGCAGGCCGAACGTCTGAACAAGGACGCCCAGCTCAAGGCCCTGGAGTTCCGCCGTTTCGACGCCGACCTCAAGTCGCTCAACGAAGCCCTGACCCAGGACGAGATCAAGCTGCAGTCCCTGCTGGCCGACCAGCGCCAGGCCGAAGCACAGATCGAGGCCTGTCGCAGCCAGCACGGCGAGGCCAGCGACGCCCTGGGCAAGGCCCAGGCCGAGGTCTATCGCATCGGCGGGGAACTGGCGCGGATCGAACAGCAGATCCAACACCAGAAGGAACTGCGCCAGCGCCTGGAAACCGCGCGCGCCGAAGCCGATGCCGCCTTCGCCCAGGTCGGTGAACACATCAGCGGCGACGAACGCCAGCTCGCCGAGCTGCACAACGCCATCGCCGCCGCCGAGCCGAAGCTCGCCACCCTGCGATCGGATGATGAAGGCCGGCAGGAGTCGCTCAAGGCCGCCGAAGCCGCCCTGCACGACTGGCAGCAGCGCTGGGACACCTACGCCAAGGCCCAGTCCGAGGCCGCGCGCTGGGCCGAAGTCGAACGCACCAAGATCGAATACCTGGAAAAGCAGGCGCTGGACGCCGGCCGTCGCCGGGAAACCCTGGCGGGCGAGCGCAGTGGCCTCGACACCAGTGCGATCGCCTCCAGCCTGGCCCAGCTCAGCGCCGACCACGACCAGCAGAAAGCCGGTCTCGATGGCTTGGGCGAACAGCTCGAACAGCGCAAGGCGGCCCTGGCCGCCCTGCAGGACCAGCAGCGCCAGCAGCAGTCCGAACTGGCCGACGTGCGCAAGCAGGCCCAGGCCGCGCGTGGCCGCCTGTCCTCGCTCGAGGCACTGCAGCACGCGGCGCTGGGGCAGGAAAAGAACGTCGCGCTCGACTGGCTCCAGGCCCAGGGCCTGGACGGCCAGGCGCGGCTGGGCGAAGCCCTGCAGGTCGAACCGGGCTGGGAAACCGCCGTCGAAACCGTGCTCGGCAGCCTGCTCGAGGCGGTCACCGTGGACGCGCCGCGCGAATTCCTCGACGCGATCACCGGGCTGTCCCAGGGCCGCGTCGCGCTGGTTTCCGGCGACACCGGCGGTTTCCAGGCACCCGCCGGCTCCCTGGCGGCGAAGGTGCAGGGCCCCGACGCGGTGCGCCGTCTCCTGGCCGACGTGCTGGCGATCGACGAGGCCCGGGACGCCGCCGGCGTCGATTTCGGCGGCAGCGCCTCCGCGATCACCCGCAGCGGGGAATGGCTGGGCCAGGGCTGGCTGCGCGTGCTTCGCAGCGGCGAAGCCCAGCAGGGCGCCCTGGCCCGCGAGCGCGAAATCCAGACCCTGCGCGCCGACATCGAGGCGCTGGCGAAAAAGGAACAGGCGCTCAACGATGGCCTGACCGCCATGCGCGACAAACTGCTTGAAGCCGAGCAGCACCGCGAGGACGCCCAGCGTGCGCTGTACATGGCCCACCGCGGCGTGTCCGAACTCGCCGGCCAGCTGCAGGGCCAGCAGGGTCGGCTGGAATCGGCCCAGGCCCGGGTCGCGCGCATCG
>CAXAYM010000344.1:0-2807 GCA_963973175.1 uncultured Arenimonas sp. | reverse complement strand
GACCGTTGTCGTCTTCCATCAGGTAGGTGCGGTTGCCGTGCAGCACACCGGGACGGCCGGCGCTCAGCGGCGCCGCGTGGCGGCCGGTGTCGACGCCATCGCCGGCCGCTTCGGCGCCGACCAGGCGCACGCCGCGGTCGTTGAGGAAGGCGTGGAAGATGCCGATGGCGTTGCTGCCGCCGCCCACGCAGGCGGTGACGGCGTCGGGCAGGCGGCCGTAGTCCGCCAGCATCTGTGCCCTCGCCTCCTGACCGACGACCGCGTTGAAGTCGCGCACGAGCTTCGGATAGGGATGCGGCCCGGCGACGGTGCCGATGATGTAGAAGGTGTCGCGCACGTTCGTCACCCAGTCGCGCATCGCCTCGTTGAGCGCGTCCTTGAGGGTCTTGCTGCCCGAAGTCACCGGCACCACGCTCGCGCCCAGCAGCTTCATGCGGAACACGTTCGGCGCCTGGCGCTCGACGTCGGTGGCGCCCATGTAGACCACGCACTCCAGGCCCAGGCGCGCGGCCACGGTGGCGCTGGCTACGCCGTGCTGCCCCGCTCCGGTCTCGGCGATGATGCGGGTCTTGCCCATGCGCCGGGCCAGCATGGCCTGGCCGATGGTGTTGTTGATCTTGTGCGCGCCGGTGTGGTTCAGGTCCTCGCGCTTGAGCAGGATGCGCGCGCCGCCCACGTGCTCGGACAGCCGGCGGGCTTCGTAGATCGGGCTGGGCCGGCCGACGTAGTGCTTGTATTCGTACTCGAGCTCGGCCTGGAACTCCGGGTCACTTCGGGCCGCGTCATAGGCGGCCTCGAGTTCGCGCAGGGGTTCGACCAGGGTCTCGGACACGAACACGCCGCCATAGCGGCCGAAATGCCCGGCGGCATCGGGAAAGGCGTTGAAGTCGGCGATATCCGTCGCCTGCGGCTGGTCATCCCTGGACACTGCGGTCTGCACGTTTCACCTCTTCCACGAATTGCTGCATGCGCCCGCCATCCTTGATGCCGGGCGCGCTCTCGATGCCACTGGAGACGTCCACCGCGAAGGGGCGCGCCGTGCGCACCGCCTCGCCGACGTTGGCCGGTCCCAGGCCACCCGCCAGGAACACGGGCCTGCCGAGCGGCGGAACGCGGGACCAGTCGAACCGCTCGCCGCTGCCACCGGGCTTGCCGGGGGCATGGCCGTCGAGCAGGAAGGCACTGGCCGAAGGGTAGCGTTTCCGCAGGCCGGCCGCATCGGCCTGCTCGCCGCCCATGGCGAGCACCTTCACGAAGGGAAGGCCGAACTGGCGGCAGAAGGCGTCGGTTTCACTGCCGTGGAACTGCAGCAGGTCAGGCTTGAGCTGGCGCACCAGGGCTTCGACCTCGCTGCCGGGGTTGTCCATGAACAGGGCCACGGCGTGGACCAGCGGCGGGATCGCCTGCCGCAGCGGCCCGGCGCGCGTGGCATCCAGGCAACGCGGGCTGCCGGGTGCAAACACCAGGCCGATGGCGTCCACGCCCAGCTCGACGGCCAGGCGGACGTCACCGGGACGGGTCATGCCGCAGAATTTGATCCGGGTGTGCATGCGCGCATTGTAGGCCGTGCGCGTGTGCATGCCGTGCATGGATTCATTCGTCGTCGGTGGTCACTTCTTCGGGCAGGGCCCAGCGGCGCGGATAACGCGGACCGAGGAAGACCAGCCCGTTCGACGGCGCCGTCGGCCCGGCAACGCTGCGGTCACGGCCTGCGAGCAGGTCCGCGAGCCAGGCTTCGGGCTGTTCGCCCCGCCCCACCGGTAGCAGGCTGCCGACGAAATTGCGCACCATGTGGTGCAGGAAGGCGTTGGCCTGCACCTCGATGATCACGTGTTCGCCGTCGCGGCGCACCGAGATCTCGTGCACCTTGCGGCGTGCATGCTTGGCCTGGCAGTGCACCGTGCGGAACGCGCTGAAGTCGTGTTCCCCCACCAGGGCCTGGGCGGCGCGGTGCATGGCATCGGCGTCGAGCGGCTGGCGCTCCCAGGTCAGGTAGTCACGCAGCATGGCCGGTCGCACGCGGCGGTTGAGCACCGTGTATCGGTAGCGCCGGGCGCGCGCGGCGTAGCGGGCGTGGAATTGAGGGTCCACCGGCTGGCACCACAGGATGCTGACGCCGGCAGGCAGCCGGCTGTTGCCGCCCTGGCGCAGCGCGTACGGCGTACGGTCGGCGTCGGTGTCGAAATGCACGACCTGGCAGCGCGCATGCACGCCGCTGTCGGTACGGCCCGCGCAAACCACTTCCAGCGGGTGGTCCACGACGAATCCCAGGGCCTGCTCCACCGCGGCCTGCACGGTCGGGCCCTCGGCCAGTCGCTGCCAGCCGAGGAAACCGGAACCGTCGTATTCGATGCCGGCGGCGTAACGCACCTGGCTCAGCCGATCTCCCGCAGCAGGCGTTCGGCCTCGGCGCGCACCGCGGGGCTGCCTTCGGCCACCACTTCCTCGAGCATGCCGCGGGCGCCATCAACGTCACCGATCTCCAGGTAGGCCTTGGCCAGCTCGATCTTGGTAGCGCTGGCGTCGTCGTCGGCACTGGCGACGGCATCGTCCACCGGCGTGTCTTCTGCGGCGCCTTCGCCCAGGTCGAAGGCATCGGAAGGCTCGTCCCCGGCTACGTCATCGGGGTCGGACAGGCTGCCCTGCAGGTCATCGACCTGTCCGGCGCCGGCCTGGCCCAGGCTGTCCCAGTCCTCGTCGGCGACGCTGTGGTCCTGCGCGGGCGTGGAGGCCAGCGCGGCGAGGTCGTCGAGGTCATCGTCGGCCGTCGGCGGCGGCGCGGCGGGAGCCGGCGCGGACGGCAGCAC
>CAXAYM010000343.1:0-2811 GCA_963973175.1 uncultured Arenimonas sp. | reverse complement strand
CCCGCCAGGTCGAGCACGTACAGGTCGTTGGGCTGGCGGTCGCCGTTGAGGTAGAAAGCCAGCTTGTCCTCGGAGCGCGAAACGCGCAGGTTGCGCACCTCGCCGGCCGGGAAGTCCGGCAGCGCGATTTCTTCGCCGGTGGCGGCCTTGAACAGCTGCACGCCGGTGCTGCCGTCGACGTTCGTGGCCACGGCCAGGTAGGTGCCGTCGTGCGACAGCGCGGCATCGACGATGTCCCAGTCGGCCGAACGCACCGGCTCATGCTCCCAGGTCTGCAGGTCCACGCGGCGCAGGGCGGCGAACTCGCCCTGGTCGTTGGCCGTGTAATAGAGCCACTGGCCATCCGGGCTGAAGGCCTCGGCCGCGAACTGCGCCTGGCCCTCGTGTTCGGACACCTTGGTCAGCTTGCCGGTGGCCAGCTCGGCCACGTACAGGTCGTTGTCGTTGGTGGTGTGGGTTTGAGAAAGCGCCAGCCAGCGGCCGTCGGGCGAGATCTCGCCCGGCTCGTAGCCGGCGTCGTTGCGGTAGACCAATTCGCGCTCGTAGTCATCGGCGTCGTAGCGGTAGACGTCGAAGAACTTCGCATCACGCTCGTTGCTGATGACGTAGAAGGCGTCGCCGTCATGGCTGAAGCCCATGAAGCCGGCCTTGAGGTTTTCGCCCGGCGTGAGGTCGCGCTCGCTGCCGTCGGCCTCGATCACGTACAGGTGGTCGAGCTCGTTGCCCCCTTCATCGCGGCTGACCAGCACGCGGTCGTCGTCCGGAAAAAAGGCTTCGGCGTAGATGTTGTCGGTGTCGGAGGCGGTCACGGCGGTCCATTCACCACCGCCCACGGGCATCGTGTACGCGTTCCAGACGCCGGACTTGTTGGAGGAGAAAAGGATGCGCGATTCGTCGGCGCTGAACGAGGCGCCACCGACGCCGACCGATTCGACGAACTCCTCGATCGCGTACTGCCGCGAGGGCCGCGCCTCGACCTCGGCCTGGGCCTGCGTTGCTGCGCCGGTCTCCGGTGCGGGTTCCGCCGTGCGCTGGCAGGCCGCGAGGCCCAGCGACAGGGAGCCGACGATGGCAAGGGTGAGCACGGTGCGGCGAAAGGCGGGCATGGGCAGGACTCCGGGGCGTGAAGGCCCCAATCTACGCCGCCCCGGGCCTGCTCGCGAGTCCGCGGCCGCGGCTAACGAACGGCCCAAGCTGAATGAAACCGGTGGCGTTCCTTGCCTTGTTCAGGTTCGGCGGTACAGCATCGTTCATCCCGCCGCCCCGCCGGCACCCACCGGAGAACCCCGATGTCCGAGGCTAGCCGCCTGGCCGCCATCAGCGCCTTCCTGCTCAAGCACCGCGCGTCCCCGGTCTTCCGTTCGCGGCGCGATCCGCCGCCCGGCGTCGAGCCCGAGGTGGCGAGCGAAAGCGCGGAAGCCTTCACCCGCGACCTGGAGGCCCTTGGCCCGACCTTCGTGAAGATCGGCCAGATGTTGTCCACCCGGCCGGACCTGGTGCCGCCCGACTACCTGCTGGCGCTGTCCCGGCTGCAGGACGACGTGAAGCCGGCGGATGTGGACGACATTACGCGGGTGATCGAGGAGGAACTGTGCGCGCCGATCGGCAAGCTCTTCAGCCAGTTCGAGCCGGTACCGGTGGGCACCGCGTCATTCGCCCAGGTGCACCGCGCCGTGCTGCCCAGCGGCCGCCAGGTGGCCGTGAAGGTGCAGCGACCCGACCTGGCCGCGCAGGTGGACACCGACCTGGCGGCCGTCGAGCGCCTGATCCGCTCGCTCGGCCTGGTCAGCCGCGCCGGCGAGCGTTACGGCTTCAGCGACTGGCTGGACGAGTTCCGCGCCACCGTGCGCGCCGAACTCGACTACCGCCAGGAAGCCGACAATCTGGACACCTTCCACGACCGCCTGGCCGACTACGAAAACATCGGCGTGCCGCAGCCGGTGTGGGACTACACCCGCCGCCGCGTGCTGGTGATGGACTATGTCGACGGCATCCAGGTCACGGCCATCCCCGGCGTGCTGCGCACCGAGATCGACCTGCGGCCACTGGCCCACGACCTGGGCAAGGCTTACCTGGACCAGGTGTTCGTGCACGGCCTCATCCACGCCGACCCCCACCCCGGCAACGTCAAGCTGACCGCGGACCACCGCCTGGTGCTGCTCGACCTGGGCATGGTCGGCTACGTGCCGCCGCGCCTGCGCGACCAGCTGTTGAAGCTGGTCGTGGCCACGATCGATGGCCGCGGCGAACAGGCTGCCGAGACCTTCATCCACATGGGAACGCGGCTCGAGGACTTCGACGAGGCGCGTTTCTCCCGCGAAACGGCGCGCCTGGTCGCGCGGTTCTCCAGCGCCAGCACCTGGACCGAATCCGAGGGCGGCTTCCTGCTCAAGCTCGTGGAACTGGGCGGGCAATGCGGCCTGAAGCCGCCGGCCGAGCTGACCCTGCTGGGCAAGACATTGCTCAACCTCGAGGCGGTGATCCTTGCGCTGGACCCGGATGCCTCGCTGCGCGAGGTGCTGCGCCGGCACATGCACGGCATGCTGCGCGACCGGACCCTGGCCAAGCTCGACCTGGGCCGCCTGGCCACCGAAACGCTGGAGGTCCAGGAGCTGGTGCGCGAGGCGCCGCAGCGCCTGTCGGTGCTGCTGCGCACGCTGGCCGATAACCGCTTCCGGGTGCACGTGGCCGGCCTGGAGGAGTCGCACCTGATAGAGAGCATGCAGAAGATCGCCAACCGCATCACCGCCGGGGTCATCGCGGCGGCGATGGTGGTGGGCGCGGCGCTGATCATGGACATCCCGACCCGCC
>CAXAYM010000342.1:0-2834 GCA_963973175.1 uncultured Arenimonas sp. | reverse complement strand
CTGCGACAACCGCGTCGCCCTCTGGAGCTGCCGCTACGCCGACCGCCCGCTGGTGATCCAGGGCCCCGGCGCCGGCGCCGGTGTCACCGCCGCCGCCCTGCTCGACGACATCCAGCGCGCCCTCGCCAAATCCCTGTAGGAGCGCCTTCAGGCGCGAATCCCTTCTTTGCCAGAGGCAAAGCCAAAAACTTCGCGCCTGAAGGCGCTCCTACACGGATGTCAGGGGCAGGTGCTGGGCAGGTCGAGTGCGCGCACCACGTCGCGCCAGTCGAAGGCGGAAACGGCATCGACCAGCTCGGGCGCGACTACGACGAGTGCGAGCTCGAGACCGAACCGGCGGGCCCGGTCTACCAGCTGATCGCGCGCTACTCGTTCTGAGCCGGGATCAGCCCAGCGCGACGCCGCGGATCATGTAGAAGATGCCGGCCGCCATCAGCGCCGAGGCCGGCACGGTGATGATCCAGGCCGCGACGACCTTGAGCATGATCGAACGCTTGACCAGCGCCTGCTTGTGGTAGCGGCGCAGGCTCTTGCGTTGCTGCTTGGAGATCGGGGTCTGGCCGCGCTTCACCTGGCGCTTGAGGTCCTTGATCATCTGCGACTTCTCGGCGCGCGAGGCGACCTCGAAGCGGGCGAAGAAGGCTTCCACCTCGTGCCGTTCGGTTTCGTGCGCGGCGTGGTGGGCCTCGATCTCGGCGATGATGCGCTGGTAGTTGGCCTTGAGGTATTCACGCAGGAAGCCGACGCCGAACACCGCACCGATGGTGACGTGCGTCGTGGAGATCGGCAGGCCCAGCTGGGAGGCGACGATCACCGTCAGCGTCGCTGCCATCGCGATGCAGTAGGCGCGCATCGGGTCGATTTCGGTGATCTCGTCGCCCACCGTCTTGATCAGGCGCGGGCCGTACAGGGCCAGGCCCACGGCCAGGCCGATCGCGCCCAGCAGCATCACCCACAGCGGCACGGCCACCTTGCCGTGCACGCCCTCGCTGATCAGCGCGTCGTGGATGGCCGCCAGCGGGCCGATGGCATTGGCCACGTCGTTCGAGCCGTGCGCGAAGCTGAGCAGGGCGGCCGCGGCCATCAGCGGCAGGGTGAACAGGCGGTTGACCGAATCGCGGTGGTTGTCCATCGCGGCCGCGCGTTTGGTGATGGCCGACTTCACCCAGACGTAGGCGACCGCGCCGGCCACGGCGCCGATGCCCAGCGCCGGCAGGATGTCGACCTTGACCAGGGCGCCCAGGCCCTTGACGCACAGGTAGGTCACGAAGGACCAGGCCATCAGCGCGAGCAGCACCGGCACGGTCTGCCGGGAGGCATCGACCAGGTCGGACCGGTAGGTGATGCGGCGCTTGATCAGGTAGAGCAGGCCGGCCGCGATCAGGCCGCCCATCAGCGGCGACACCACCCAGCTGGCGGCGATGCTGCCCATCGTGCCCCAGTTGGCGATGCCCCAGCCGGCCGCGGCGATGCCGCCGCCGAGCACGCCGCCGACGATCGAATGCGTGGTCGAGACCGGTGCGCCGATGGCGGTGGCCAGGTTCAGCCACAGCGCCGCGGCCAGAAGGGCCGCCATCATCAGCCAGACGAAAACCTGCGGTTCGGCGATGTTGGCCGGGTCGATGATGCCGCCCTTGATCGTGCCCACCACCTCGCCGCCGGCGATGATCGCGCCGGCCGCCTCGAAGACCGCGGCGATGCCGATCGCCAGCGCCAGGCTCATCGCCCGCGCGCCCACCGCCGGGCCGACGTTGTTGGCCACGTCGTTCGCGCCGATGTTCATCGCCATGTAGGCGCCGAAGGCGGCCGCCACCACCAGGGTCAGGCTGATGTGCCCGTACTCGACCCAGACGTAGCCGCTGGAAAGCACCACGAACAGGACGGCCAGGGCGAGCCGGACGTAGCTGAATCGGGACGCGGAAGGGGCGGTATCGGCGCTCATGCGGGGTCGCAGGTGTCAAAAAAAGTTCACACAGGATGCCAGATTCAGGGCCCTTCCTGTGAGGCCAGGGGCAGGAATCCGTCCGGGCCGATCATCCGGAAGGGCACCGAGACCAGCCGCATGCCGCCGTTCACCTGCACCACGAAATGCAGGTGAGGCCCGCTGGAAAAGCCGGTGCTGCCGGCATAACCCAGCACCTGGCCGAGAGTGACCCGGTCGCCCGTGCGCACGGCAACCCCGCCTTCCTGCAGGTGGCCGTACAGCGCCATCGAGCCGTCCTCGTGCAGCACCCGCACGAAATTGGCCTGGTCGGCCAGCGCCCGGTCGGTGCCGCCCTCGCCGTGGCCGGCCATGGCCGCGACCACCACGCCGTCCCGGTCCGCCAGCACCGGCGTGCCCTCGTCGACGATCAGGTCCACGGCGTAGCGGTTGGCCTCGTCGGCGTGGCTGTAGCCGCCGTGGAAGCCCTGGCCGAGCTCGAAGCCCGATTCCTCGACCGGCAGCGAATACACCACGTCGCGCGCCTGCGCATGCGGCGGGCCTGGCACCGCCAGCAGCCGCAGCTCGTGCCTGGCGCCCTCGGCCACCGGCCACAGACGGGCCATTTCGGCCTGTTCGCCGGGGGCCAGCACCCGCCGCTGCGGCAGGCCCGGTTCGCTGGCCATGCCCTGCCAGGTGTCGGCCAGCAGCTCCACCTCGAGTGGGCCGCCGCTGCGGTTGGCCGCCACGGCCACCTGTTCATTGCCCTGCCGGTGCACGGACAGCTGTGCCAGCTCGGTCGCGGCGGCGGGCAGGGCAAGCAGGGCGAGCAGGGCGAGCGCGGGCTTCATCACGGGGCAGTGTCGCCCACGTTGAAGTACTCGTCGATCGGCGCCGGCGCATCGAAGGCGAA
>CAXAYM010000341.1:0-2841 GCA_963973175.1 uncultured Arenimonas sp. | reverse complement strand
TGGTCGGGGTTGAGGTGGCCCGGGCGGATCAGGTCGGCGACCTTCACTTTGTCGCTGTGCGCCTTGTAGGCGTTATACGGGACCAGCATTTCCTTCTTGCCCACCAGCTGCCAGTCGAAGCGGTCCATGGCGCCGTTGAACATGTCGGTCATGTCGTTGGTGCGCAGGCCGTCCGAGGCGGTGCCCGGGTTGTCATAGGCCACGTTCGGGGCGCGGCGCACGCGGCGCTGGCCCGGGTTGTAGACCCACGCCTGGCGCGGCGCGGCGGCTGCGTTCAGGGTTTCGTGCACCAGCAGCACCTGGCCGGCCAGGCGCGCCGGACCGAGCACTTCCTGCTTGAAGTACAGCAGGATGTTGTTGATGTTCTCGGAGGTGTTGCCCGGCTTGTAGTACAGGCCCAGCAGTTCCTCGCGCACCTTGGTCAGCGTGAAGTTGCCGCTGGCCGAAGGCGCGGCCTGGTTCGAGTAGCTGATCACCGACAGGCCCTTGTACTTGAGCTTGTGGTTCCAGATGACCTCGTAGGCGTTCTGCGGGATCGGGAACGGGATGCCCTCGGCGCAGTTCTGCACGCCTTCGCCGTTGGAAACCAGCTTGCACTGGGTGGCGTTGCGCTTGGTGAACTCGTAGGTGCGCTGCGGGAACGAGGCGCTGCGGCGGGTCGGGTACACGTCCATGCGGAAGGTCGGGGACTTGGCGAACATCGCCTTCTGGCCCGGGCTCAGCACGTTGGCGTACTGCGCCTGGTTGGCGCGGGTGACCGAATACAGCGGCTTGTCGGCCGCGAACGGGTCGGTATGGAAGGTGCCGACGCGGAAGCCCGCGGGCGGTCGGGTGATGCCGCCGTCCCAGGCCGGGATGGTACCGGCGGCGTTGCCGGCCTTCTCGGCGCCAACCGGGGTCAGTTCACGACCCAGCTTGGCTGCTTCCTCGGCGCTGACCGCGGCCTGCACCATTCCGGTGCCAGCGGCAAGGACGGCGCCTGCCGCGAGGGCAAGTGCGTGTTTCCTGTTCATCTTCATCCGTATGCCTCCTGGGCTCAGAACGAGTACTTGACGGTGAACGCCGCGAAGTCGCGGTCGTGGATCTGGTTATATTGCTCCGCCCCGCTGAACGAGGTGTAGCTGAGGTCGAACACCCACTGCTGCAGGTAGTTCGCTTCCAGGCCCAGGGTGAGGGACTTGCGATCTTCCAGGAAGTTCCCGCCGGGTCCCGGGGTGATGCCGCTCACGTCATGGTTGAAGGCGATGCGTGGCGACAGCGTGATCGCCGAACCGAAGGCGCCGTTGTAGTCGGCACGCGCGGCAACGCGGTAGCCCCAGGAGAACGCGGTCGGGAAGCCACCGCCCAGGGTCTGCGGGTTGCGCAGGCAACCGAAGGCCAGCGCACCCGGACCCGGGAAGCCTGCCGCCAGCGCGTCGGACACGGAGCAGCCGCCGCTGGTGTCGGTGCCTTCGCCCTCGTAGCGCAGTTCGGAATGCGACGGCAGGTCCCAGACTTCGGTGCCGCCGATCTCGGCGACCATCGCCACCTGGTTGGCGCCGAGCACGTCGGCGAACAGCTTGGTGAAGGTCATCTGGACCTGGCTGACTTCATGTTCGCGCCAGCCGCGCACTTCCTGGCCCAGCGCGTAGCTGCCGAGCTGGCTGTTGAACTGCAGCGCCGGCACCGGGATGAACGGGTTGAGCGGAGTCAGGGCCGCGAACAGCAGCTCGACGTCGTCGACCTGCAGCGGCATGTTCGGACGGTGGCTCACCTCACCCTGCCAGGCGATGCCGCCGGGGATGGTGGTGTTCCAGCTGATGCCGTACATCTGGATGTCTTCCGGGAACTCCGCGAAGAAACGGCCCGAAGAGGCGCCCACCAGCGGGTTGTTCACCGCACGGCCCGAGAGCAGCGGCACGCGGCTGTGGTAGTTCAGGAAGTAGAAGCCGAACTCGGTCTCGCCCAGGGCCTCGGCGTACCAGCGCAGCGCCAGGCCGTACTGGCCGTCGTCGCGGGCGTTGCGGTTGGGCAGGCGGCCCACGGCGTTGCCGCAGCCGATGGCGATGATCTGGCCGGCGGTGGCCGGGCCGTAGATCGCGGCGAGGTCGGCGAAGCGGTCGGAGCTGGCGTAGCCGGCCGGGCCGGCGTAGCAGGTGCTGAAGAAACGCTCCGGGTTGTACACCGGCTGCGGCGTGGTGCCGAAGCCGAGCATCAAGTAGGTGCCGCCCGGGCTGGCGAAGTCGTTGGGGCTGAAATAGGTGCCGGCGGCATCGATTTCGATTTCCTCGAACTCGAACATGTACAGCGCCTCGAGCGAGACGTTGTCGCTCAGGCTGATCGAGCCGTAGAGCATGTCGATCGGCAGGAAGGCCTCGCGCAGCTCGGCGCCGGCGACGCGCAGCGCCGACAGGTCGACCGGGTTGATGACGTTGATGCCGTTCTGGATGAAGGTGCTTTCACCCCAGCTGACCACCTGGCGACCCAGGCGGACGGTGCCGGCCAGGCTGCCGTCGTCGGCCAGCGAGAAGTTCTTGAACACGAAGGCGTCGAGCATGCGGAAGCGCTGGCCGATGCGGTCCTGCGCCTCTTCGGTGAGGTCGTCGCGGCCTTCGTTCTCGAAGTCGTGGAAGTACGTGGCGCGCATGAACATGCCCCAGTCGCGCCAGTTCAGGCTGAGCTCGGAGGTCAGCTTGATCGCGTTGGAGATGGCGTCGCCTTCGTCGTACTTGAGGTTGCCGTCGTCGCGGTTGGCCGAGAAGCGGCCCATCGCGTCGATCTGGGCCTGCGAGCCCGGCACGCCGCCGGTGCTGGTGCAGCGACCCGGGCCAACCGGGATCGCGCCCAGCGGCACGTTCTGCG
>CAXAYM010000340.1:0-2844 GCA_963973175.1 uncultured Arenimonas sp. | reverse complement strand
ACATGTCGTGCAGCAACTGGCGCTGACTGCCCAGTACCTGGGCGACCCGCTCCGCCATCCGGTCAAAGCGCCGGCCCAGGTCGCCGAACTGCCGCATCGCCTCTACACCTACCACGGCGTCGGCCTTGGCCGTTTCCTGGACGCGGAGGAAACCCGCGCGGTGCTGCTGGCGCGCCTGGTCTCCCTGTCGCAAGGCATGTCGGGCGTCAGCCTGGGCCTGCTGCGACAGCTGCAGGCCCTGCTGGAGCACGACATCCTGCCGCTGATCCCGGCCGAAGGGTCGGTGGGCGCCAGTGGCGACCTGACGCCACTTTCCTACGTGGCGGCGGTGCTGTGCGGCGAGCGCGAGGTGCTGCACCGCGACCGCGTCCGGCCCGCCGCCGAGGCCCTGGCCGAACACGGCCTGGCGCCGCTGAAGCTGCGACCCAAGGAAGGCCTGGCGATCATGAACGGCACCGCCGTGATGACCGCGCTGGCCTGCCTGGCCTGGCGGCGCGCCGACTACCTGGGCCGCCTGGCGACGCGCATCACCGCCTTCAACGTGCTGGCCAGCGACGGCAATGCCCATCACTTCGACCAGGCCCTGTTCGCGGTCAAGCCACACGCCGGCCAGCAGCGCGTGGCGGCGCGCCTGCGCCAGGACCTGGCCTCGGACCGCCCACCGCGCAATGAGCAGCGCATCCAGGACCGCTATTCGCTGCGCTGCGCCCCGCACGTGATCGGCGTTCTCGAGGACGCGCTGCCCTGGCTGCGCGCCAACATCGAGAACGAACTCAACAGCGCCAACGACAACCCGATCATCGACGCCGCCCAGGAAATGGTGCTGCACGGCGGTCACTTCTATGGCGGCCACATCGCCTTCGCGATGGATTCGCTCAAGAACCTGGTCGCCAACCTGGCCGACCTGCTCGACCGGCAAATGGCGCTACTGGTGGACGCCCGCTACAACCACGGCCTGCCGGCCAACCTGTCGGCGGCCTCGGGGGAACGTGCCGCGCTCAACCATGGCCTCAAGGCCCTGCAGATCAGCGCCTCGGCCTGGACCGCCGAGGCCCTGAAACTGACGATGCCGGCCTCCGTGTTCTCGCGCTCCACCGAATGCCACAACCAGGACAAGGTGAGCATGGGCACCATCGCCGCGCGCGACTGCCTGCGCATCATCGAACTCACCGAGCAGGTCGCGGCGGCGCTGCTGGTGACCGCCCGCCAGGGCGTGGCGCTGCGTCGTGCGCTTGAGCGCGGCACGCGGCTTTCGGCCGATCCGGAGGCGATGCTCGCCGACCTGGGTGAGCGGGTGCCGCTGGTGGTGGAGGACCGCGCCCTCGACGGCGAGCTGCGTGCGCTGCTGGAGGCCATCCGCAACCGCGACTGGACGCTTTATGAAGACTGAGTTCAGCGCCGAGGTGACGCTCACGCCGGCCTTCCACGACATCGACCCGATGGAAGTGGTCTGGCACGGCCACTACGTGAAGTACTTCGAGCTGGCGCGCTGTGCGCTGCTGCAGTCCATCGACTACGACTACCCGCAGATGCGCGACTCGGGCTACGCCTGGCCCATCGTCGACCTGCGCGCCAAGTACGTGCGGTCGGCGCGCTACGGCCAGGCGCTGGTTGTGCGCGCGACGCTGGTGGAGTGGGAGAACCGCCTGAAGATCGACTACCAGGTGCGCGACGCCGGCACCGGCGACGTGCTCACGCGTGCCACCAGCATCCAGGTCGCGGTCGACCTGGCCACCGGCGAGATGTGTTTCGCCTCGCCGGCGGCGCTGCTGGAACGGCTGGGGAAGGGGGCATGACCGCGCGTTTCTTCGCCACGCTCTTGTTTGCCTTCGTGCTCGCGCAGGCGTCGGCGGCGGAAGGCGGCGACGAGGTCCTGCCGGCCCTGCGTGCGCGCCTGGAGCAGCCCGAGGTGCTGCGCGGCCGCTTCGAGCAGGAGAAACACCTGCAGGGTTTCCGCAACCCGCTGCGCTCCTCGGGCAGCCTGCTGCTGGTGCGGGAGCGGGGCATCGCCTGGGACACCACCGAACCCTTCGCCTCGAGCGCCGTCCTGACGCGCGACCGCCTGACCAGCCGACTGCCGGACGGCAGCCAGGACGTATTGCTGGACGCGGCCGACGGCCCTGCCGCCGCGGCCACCGCCAGCCTGCTGATGGCCCTGGTGGCCGGCGACCTGGACGTCCTGGCCGAATCCTTCGACATCGAAGAAACCCTGCTTGCCGACGGCGCCTGGCGACTCAAGCTGGCGCCGCGTGCGCCGGCGCTGCAGCGCGTGTTCGCCGGATTCGAACTCAGCGGCGACCGCCATGTGCGCGAGGTCGTGATCGAAGAGACCAGTGGCGATACCACCCGCGTGCGCCTGCTGGACCTGTCGGACGAACCGCCGATGCCCACGCCGGCCGAGGTGGCGCGTTTTGACTGAAGACAGGCGTTCGCCGGTCTGGACCTGGCTGGCCCTGGCCTGGCTGGTCGCCGTCGCGGCGCTGGCCTGGCAGCAGGCCGGCTTCTGGCGCGAAGGCCGGCTCGACAGCGACGTATTGGCCTTGCTGCCCGGCGCGCACGAAGACCCGCGACTGGCGCAAGCCAATGCGAGGCTTGCGGACGGCGGCACGCGCCAGCTGGTCGTGCTGCTCGGACACGCCGACTGGGCCACGCTCAAGCGGGGCGCCGAAGCCTTCGGTCTCGCGCTCAGGGACGAACCGAGGCTGTCGCCTCTGGACGACGACGCGACCGCCGACGCGGCGATGTCGACCTACGCGCCCTACCAGCGCGCCTTGCTCACCCGCGAACAGCGCGAGCGCCTGTCACAGGCGACGCCGGAGTCGCTCGCCAACCAGGCGCTGGCGC
>CAXAYM010000339.1:0-2847 GCA_963973175.1 uncultured Arenimonas sp. | reverse complement strand
GGACTGGGCATCAGCCTGTTCAGCGCGATCGAAACCCGGGACCCCACCGCCCTGGTGGGCCTGCCGCTGATCGCCCTGTCGGCCTCACTGCGGCTCGCCGGCTTCCGCCTGCCCTGAGGGCCGCCAGCGGACCGGCTGGGCCGGCCAGTCCTCGACGCCGCCATTGGCGCCATGCAGGCGCAGGCCCAGCCAGGCCCGGCCGCCTTCCACGCCGGGGACCGCGGGCATGCGAAGCCTGAAGCCGACGCGGTCGCCGTCCTCCGGCGCCAGGCCCCAGTAATGGGCGACATCGGGCCCGACGGCCGCCACGGTCTTTCCGTCCAACAAGATATCGACCCGCATGACGCGGCCCCCGGACCTGAGCGCCCAGCCCCGCAGCTCGTCCCCCGGCGCCAGTCCCTGGCCACGGCCAGGGGTCTCCAGCCAGGCAAGCGCCGGCAGCCGGCAATGTCCTGACGGCGCCGACGCCGCATCGTCCGCGAGGGCGAAACGCAGGAAGCGCTTGCGCCCGTGATCCACGTTCAGCACGCGTGCCGCCGGCAACCCTCCGGTCCGCCAGCAAAGCTCCCGGTAGCCATCCAGCCTGAGCTTCAGCGGCCGCGCGGTGTCCTCGACCACCAGCAGGACCGGCCGGCCGGTCCAGTCCGAGGCGCCCTGGTCGAGCCGTCCCCAGGATTGCAGCTGCACCGCCCGGCCGTGCTTTTCATTGAGCGGATGCGGAAGCACGCGAATGTCGTCGCGATCCAGCGCCAGCCGCAGCTGGGCGGCCAGCATGAAGTTGTCGGCGACCAGCAGGGTGTCGGGCGGCATCGCCCGCAGGTCCGAGCGAACCGCGGTTGCGATCTCATCCCAGCCGCTGAAATTGTCGGCGTAGGCCGGACCGACGGCCAGCCAGGCCCGGCCGGTGGCGGTCGAAAGCACGGCCAGGTAGGCCACCAGCAGCGCCAGCCCGAGCGCCGCCGCGGCGTGCAGCAGCGAACGCGCCCAGGGACGCCAGCGCGCCAGCACCGGCGGCGCCACGCAGCAAAGCGCCAGCCAGCCGGCCAGCGGCCAGTGGAAGGTCACCCGCTCCGCGTCGGTGAAAAACCCGAAGGCGAAATAACCGGGCACCGCCACCAGCCCGAGGCCGAGCATGAAGGCCCAGGCCGGCTCGGCATCGCGCCGGCGCCGCCAGCACTCGAGCAATGACTGCCCCAGCAGCCAGGCCAGCGGCGGCGTCACCAGCAGCAATTGCACCAGCGGCCACCACAGTGCACGCCACTGCGGCTGCCAGGGGTGGCGATCAAGGAACTGGAAGCCCAGGCCGGCTCCCCCATGCATCACGTTCCATGCCAGCACGGGAACCCAGGCCGCCGCGCCCAGCGCCAGCGCGAACCACAGGCCCGGCCGTCGCAGCAGCGCACGGCCGGCAGGCACGCAGGCCAGGCCCGCCGCGCCCGCCACCACCACCAACGCGAACCGGTAGTGGGCGAACGCACCCAGCGCCAGCGCCACCGCGAGCTGCAGCAGCGCCGCGGCCGTCACCCGTCGCATCAGTGCGGCGAAGGCGTCCAGACACAGCAGCGCCGCGACCAGCATCGGCACGTCGGGCACGGCGAGCAGCCCCATCAATCCGCCCAATGGCATCAGCAGCGCCAGCAAGCCGGCCTGCCAGCCGGCTTCGGCGCCGAACCAGCGACGCGTGATGCGCACGACCAGCCACGGCAGCAACGAGCCCAGCAACACGAACGGCAGCCGCAACGCGAACACGCCCGCACCCAGCTGGCCGCCCAGCCAGGCAATCCAGGCCGTCAGTCCCGGAAGGTCGGAATAAACCCAGGCCGGATGCCGCGCTTCCCAGGCATAGAAGGCCTCGTCGCCGAAAGGCTGCAGTGTCGCGGCCAGCACCAGCTTCACCAGCAGCAGCACCGCCCACAGGGCGATGAACTTCACGCGTTTCGAACCGGTCCGCATGCCAGCATCCACAAGGTATCCTTCCTGAAACCAACGCCGGGACGCACGCATGCACGCGCAGGCCAAACACGCCGACATCCTACCCGAGCGCACCCGCCAGGCCCTCGACGACGCCCTGGCGCAGGTGAACCAGCTGGTGCTGGGCAAGCCGCGGGAAGTGCGGCTGGCCTTCACCACGCTGCTCGCCGGCGGGCACCTACTGATCGAGGACCTGCCCGGGCTCGGCAAGACCACCCTCGCCCGCGCGATGGCGGCGACGCTGGGCCTGGATTTCCAGCGCATGCAGTTCACCTCCGACCTGCTGCCCTCGGACATCATCGGCGTATCCATCTACGACCAGGCGGCGCGCGAGTTCCGCTTCCACCCGGGCCCGGTGTTCACCCAGCTGCTGCTCGCCGACGAGATCAACCGCGCGCCGCCGCGCACCCAGAGCGCCCTGCTCGAGGCTATGGCCGAACACCAGGTCACGCTCGACGGCACGACGCACTCGCTGTCGCAGCCTTTTTTCGTCATCGCCACCCAGAACCCGGTGGACCTGGCCGGCACCTTCCCACTGCCGGACTCGCAGATGGATCGTTTCCTGCTGCGGCTGCACCTGGGCTACCCCGACTCGGACGCCGAGCGCGAGATGCTGGCTGGCGCCGACCGCCGGGACCTGATTTCGCACTCGATGCCGCGCCTTTCCGCCGCCGAGGTGCTCGACCTGCGCACGGCCGTGGGCAACGTGCACGCCAGCGAGGCCCTGGTCGCCTACGTGCAGGCGCTGCTTCAGGAAAGCCGTCGCCATCCGGGTGTGCAGGTCGGCCTGTCGCCGCGCGCCGGCCTGGGCCTGCTGCGTGGCGCCCGCGCGCTGGCCCTGCTCGACGGCCGCGACCACGCGCTGCCGGAGGACGT
>CAXAYM010000338.1:0-2857 GCA_963973175.1 uncultured Arenimonas sp. | reverse complement strand
GAGATCATCTGGTCGAGTTCGGACTGCGTCCCCTGCCCCACCGACACCATGACGATGACCGCGGCGATGCCGATGATCACGCCGAGCGCGGTGAGGATGCTGCGCAGCCAGTTGCCGCGCAGGGAAAAGACCGCGGAGCGGAGCACGTCGGACAGCGTCATTTTCCCTTCCCCGGGGCCTGCCAGCCCTCTTCGTGCAGTTCACCGTCGTGCATGACGACGATGCGGTCGGCGTGTTCGGCCACCGGCCGTTCGTGGGTGATGATGACGATGGTGCGCCCGTCGGCCTGCAGGCGTTCGAACAGCGCCATGATCTCCTCGCTGGTGCGCGAATCGAGTGCGCCGGTCGGTTCGTCCGCCAGCAGCAGGGGCGGCTGGTTGATCAGCGCCCGGGCGATCGCCACGCGCTGCTGCTGGCCACCCGAGAGTTCGCTGGGCTTGTGCCCGGCGCGGTCGGAAAGCCCCACCTGTTCCAGCGCGGCCCGGGCGCGCGGCTCGCGTTCGGCCACCGGCACGCCGGCGTAGACCAGCGGCATCATGACGTTTTCCAGCGCGCTCTGGCGCGAGAGCAGGTTGAAGCCCTGGAAGACGAAGCCGATCTTCTCCAGCCGCAGGCGTGCGCGCCCGGCGGCGTCGAGGCTGGCGACGTCGACGCCGTCGCAGCGGTATTCGCCGCTGGTCGGGGTGTCGAGGCAGCCGATGAGGTTCATCATCGTGGACTTGCCCGAGCCGGACGCGCCCATGATGGCGAGGAACTCGCCGTGCTCGACGCGCAGGTTGACGTCGCGCAGCGCCACCACCTCGGCCGGCGTGCCCGGCGAATACACCTTGCCCAGGCCGGTGGTCTGGATGATCGGGGCGCGCGCCGTCATTCGGACGGGCGCTCCTGGCCGACGACGACCTGCTGGCCGGCTTCGACCCCGCTGACCTCGGTCACCGTGCCATCGGAGACGCCAAGGCGCACCGGGACGCCACGAAGCTTGCCGGCCTCGAGCACCCAGAGGGTGCCGCGCCGCGCCGTCGCCAGGGCCTTCAGGCCGGCGTCCCAGCGCTGGCGCTGGCTTTCGTCGAGGCTGGCGCGGAAGGGGGCGAAGGCCTGGTTGAAGGCCTCCATCATGCGGGCGCGCATGCCCTCGCGCGACGGCGGCTGGCCACCCTGCGCGGGCATGCCGCCGCCCGGCGCGCCGCTGCGGCGGGAGGCGGCGCGCGCCTGTGCGCGCTCGCGGACCGTCGCCAGCGCCGCGTCGAAGGCCGACTGCTGCGCCGGCGACAGCGACAGCCCGGCGGCCAGTGCCGGCAGGTCCTCGAGCATGCCGCCACGGCCGGCATTGCCGGCCGCCGCCGGCGGGGCATCGGGCGGGGTATAGCGCAGCGCCGCATTCGGCACGCGCAGCACCCCGTCGCGGCGATCGACCACGATTTCCGCATTCGCGGTCATGCCCGGCAGCAGGCTCAGGTCGGCGTTCTGCACCTGCACGACCACCGGGTAGGTGATCACGTTCGAGGTCGCGGTCGCGGCGAGGCGAACCTGGCGCACTTCGCCGGCGAACTGGCGGTCCGGATAGGCGTCCACGGTGAAGGAGACCGGCAGGCCTTCGCGGATCTGGCCGACATCGGCCTCGTCCACGCTCAGGTCGATCTGCATCTGCGCCAGGTCCTCGGCGATCTGGAAAAGCACCGGCGTCTGGAAGCTGGCCGCCACGGTCTGGCCCGGTTCGATGTCGCGCAGCAGGACGACGCCGTCCACCGGCGAGCGGATCACGGTGTAGTCCACGTCGAGGCGGGCATTGCCGACGGCGGCCTGGCGCTGGCGCACGGACGCTTCGGCGGACACCACCCGGGCGCGGGCCTGGTCGCGGGCGGCCAGCGCCAGGTCGGCCTCGCTGCGCGCGATCAGCTGGCGCTCGACCAGGTCCTTCTTGCGCAGGTAGTCGGCCTCGGCGTTGGTGACGGTGGCCCGCGCCTCGTTGACCGATGCGCGGGCACTGGCGAGGTCGGCCTCGGCCTGTTCGAGCCGGGTTTCGAACGGGGCCGGGTCCAGGCGCGCGATGGCCTGGCCGCGCGTCACTCGGTCGTTGTAGTCCACCAGCACCTCGAGGACCTGGCCCGAGACCTGCGAACCCACGTCCACCGTCGTGGTGGCGCGCAGCGTGCCGGTGGCCGAGATGACGACGCGCACGTCGCCCTGTTCAACCGTGGCGGTGCGGTAGCCACCCGCGGTTTCACCATCGCGTCCGGTGAACCACCAGGCCGCCGCCAGGGCCAGCGCGACCACGGCGATCACCAGGTAAAGACGGAAGGGGCGGCGGGTCGGGGTCGGCATCGGGGCTCCGTGGGTGGACAGGCATCAGGGAAAGCAGAACGCCGGCGGGCGCGAACGGTTGACCCGTGCGCCGCACTTTCGTTCAGCCGGCGGCGGTGGCGTGCGGGAAGCTGAGGGTGGCGGTGGTGCCGTGCCCGGGCCGGCTTTCGAGGCGCACCGGCCAGCCATAGCGGTGGGACAGGCGCTGCACGATCGACAGGCCGATGCCCTGCCCCTCCTTGCCCGGGTTGGCCGCGCGGTAGAACGGCTCGAACACCTTGGCCAGCACGGCTTCGTCCATGCCCACGCCGGTGTCGGCGACGGCGATTTCGCCGTGGCGCACCGTCACCGTGACGCTGCCGGCGTCGGTGTAGTTGCAGGCATTGCGCAGCAGGTTGCTGAGCATCACCGAGAGCACCCGCGCCGGCGCGTGCAGGTGGAACCCCTGCTCGATCCGGCAGCTGACCTCGACCGGCTTGCCGGCCACCAGCAGGCGGGCCTTCTCGACCTCCTCCTGCACGACCTCGGCGACCTCGAAATCGACGTCGGGCAGGCC
>CAXAYM010000337.1:0-2882 GCA_963973175.1 uncultured Arenimonas sp. | reverse complement strand
CGGCTTACTTGGCCTCGACGAACACGTACTTGGCGCCGGCGGCCTCGACCGCGGCCTTCACGCGCTCGCTGTCTTCGGACTTGCCGATGAACAGCACCTGCGAACCGCTGAGCGCGTTCTTGTCGGCGTCGGTGAAGGACATCACCACCAGGTCGGCCATCTTGGCGCTGTCGGGCGAGCCGAAGGCCAGCATGTTGCCCGGCAGCACGGTGCGCTGGACGACCATGGTGACGTTCTCGAGCTGGCGGTCGAACATGGTCTTGCCGTCCTGGTCGCCCTCGGCCGGGGTGTCGCTGCCGACCGGCAGGTAGTAGGAGAACACGCGGTCGGTGACGCCTTCCTGGTTGCGGCCGATCACCTGGCCCAGGTAGGCCTTCCACTCGGCGTCGTCGGAGCTGGCCGGGGCGGTGAGCTCGACGGGCGCGGCGGCGACTTCCTCTTCCTTCTTGCAGCCCGAGAGCACCAGGGCGGAAAGCAGCATGGCGACGGGGATCAGAGCACGGGTCATGGCGATACCTCTTATGTTGAATGTGTACTACTGCGACTGCTTCCACCGGGCGGCCAGGGCGGTCGCGACGGCCGGGTGCACGAACCCCGAGACATCGCCACCGAGACGCGCAACCTCGCGCACCAGGCTGGAAGAAATGAAGCTGTGCTGTTCGGCCGGGGTCAGGAACAGGGTCTCGACGTCCGGGATCAGGTGGCGGTTCATGCTGGCCATCTGGAATTCGTATTCGAAGTCCGACACCGCGCGCAGGCCGCGCAGCAGCACGCCCGCGCCGATCCGGTGCACGAAGTGGGCCAGCAGGGAATGGAAACCGACGACTTCGACGTTGTCGTGGCCGGCCAGGGCGATACGGGCCAGGTCGACCCGCTGGTCCAGCGGCAGCGCGGGGCTCTTGCCGGGACTCTCGGCGATGCCCACCACCACCTTGTCGAACAGCGGGGCCGCTCGCGCGACGAGGTCGATGTGTCCGTTGGTGATGGGATCGAACGTGCCGGGATAAACCGCGACGCGGGTTCGGGCCTGGCTCATGCCGATCAGTCGCCCTGCGGGTTGGAGTCGCCCCGAAGTGTATCAGCCTCCGGCGCGGTACAGCGCGTAGGACACGTCCCGGGTCTGGCCCTGTCGGTGCAGGCTCCAGCCCGTCGGCAGCGAAGGCGACACGTTGCCCGGGCATTCGACGTAGATCAGCGCGCCCGATGCCAGCCAGGGGACCAGCGCCGCCGCCGCTGGCTCCCACAGCGAGGCGGAGAAAGGGGGATCCAGGAACACCACGTCGAAGCCCTCTCCCGGAGGGCGGCCCAACCAGGCCAGCGCGTCGTCGGCGACCACGCTAACCCGGTCGGCCCTGAGCCGCACGGCCTGCTCGCGCAGCGAGCGCGCCAGCTCCGGATCGCGTTCCACCATCACCACCTCGCCAGCCCCGCGCGAGGCTGCCTCGAAGCCCAGGGCGCCGGTGCCGGCGAACAGGTCGAGCACCCGGGCACCCGGCAGCGCGTGCTGGAGCCAGTTGAACAGGGTCTCGCGCACCCGGTCCGAGGTCGGGCGCAGGCCCGGGCGGTCGGGAACCGGCAGCTTCGAACCGCGCAGGCTGCCGGCGATGATCCTGACGCTGCCCGGGGGGCCGGATCTTGCTCGCTGGTTCATCGGGGAGGCAGGGGGCCGGGTGGTAACATTCCGGCCATTGTCCGCGAAAGCAGCGCGATGTTCGATTTCCTGAAGAAAAAGCCCGAAAAGACCCCCGAACCGGCCAGGCCCGCCGCCAAACCGGCCGAGCCCGCCCGCGGCGGTTTCAGCCCCGAGGACCTGGCCCGAGCCTTCACCGTGCACCAGGAGGAAAAGGCCGCGCGCCTGGAAGCCGAGCGCGCCGAGGGCCGCGAGGCGATGAAGGGCGTGCTGGGCGGCAGCCTGTTCGCACGCAGCCTGGGCGGGCTGTTCCAGCGCAATCCGAAGCTGGACGAAGACCTGCTCGACGAGATCGAAACCGCGCTGATCACCGCCGACATGGGCGTCCCGGCGACCACCGAGGTGGTGGACCGCCTGCGCAAGCGCATGAAGGACCGCGATTTCCCCGACGTGCCGGCCCTGTTCCGGGCGCTGCGCAACGACCTGCTGGCGATGCTCAGGCCGGTGGCCAAGCCGCTGGAGATCGACCCGGCCGCGAAACCCTTCGTCATCCTGACCGTGGGCGTCAACGGCGTCGGCAAGACCACCACCATCGGCAAGCTGGCGCGGCGTTTCCAGCTCGACGGCCATTCGCTGATGCTGGCCGCCGGCGACACCTTCCGCGCCGCCGCGGTCGAACAGCTCAAGATCTGGGGCGAGCGCAACAACGTGCCCGTCATCGCCCAGGGCCAGGACGCCGACCCGGCCTCGGTGGCCTTCGACGGACTGCAGGCGGCGAAGTCGCGCGGCATCGACGTCCTGGTCGCCGACACCGCCGGCCGCCTGCACACCCAGCAAGGCCTGATGGCCGAACTGGGCAAGATCCGTCGCGTGCTGGCCAAGCTCGATCCGCGGGCCCCGCACGAGGTGCTGATGGTGATCGACGGCACCACCGGCCAGAACGCGCTCAACCAGCTGCGCCAGTTCCACGCCGCGGTGAAGGTGACCGGCCTGGTCGTCACCAAGCTCGACGGCACCGCCAAGGGCGGCGTGGTCTTCGCGCTGGCCCGGGAGTTCGGCCTGCCGATCCGCTTCATCGGCCTGGGCGAAAAACCCGAGGACCTGCGCATCTTCGACCCCGAAGGTTTCGTCGACGCCCTGCTGCCGCCCCCGCCCGCCGCCTGAATGGCCGACACCCCGCGCAAGCGCCGCTGGCCCTTGTTCCTTGCGATTACGCTGGCCCTGCTGGCGGCCGCCGGCCTGTGGCTCAACC
>CAXAYM010000336.1:0-2886 GCA_963973175.1 uncultured Arenimonas sp. | reverse complement strand
ACGGCCGAACGGGGCCCGGCTGCCGTCGCCACCGTGCCGGAAAGCGTCAGTTCACCGCCCCGGCTTTCCCGGCCGACCAGCCCGACCACGTCGAAGTGGCCGCCATCGGGCAGCTGTACCGGCAGCACGCCGCTGCGCAAGGCGGCGCGTGCGGCTTCGACATCCACCCGCACAGCGGTGTCGCCCGAGGCGTCAGCGACCTTGCCGGCTGGCAACAGCCATTGCGCGGCGCCCGCAGGGCCGGCGGCAAGCGCCAGCAGGACCATCAGCCCCCGGGCGAAATCGACGATCCGGGCGCGCCCGTTGGCGCGCCGCCCAACCCGATGACGGTAATGCAAGACCTGGCCCCTGCTGGATTCTGCGGCCTGGCCGCGGTGCGTCGGGCTTCCGCCCGGCGCGAGTGTAACCCACTGAATTCCCCACGATCATCCGGGTTCGCGCGCACGCGCCGGCTACGTACGGGCTGGTATGCTCGACCGGTGTTTTCCCTGCCGGTGCCGCCATGACTTCCAGCCGCCTCGTCCTGCTCCTGCTCGTATCGCTGATGCTCGCCGCCTGCGCCGGCGGCCCGCCCAAGCGGGTCTATCCGCCCCAGGCCAGCGTGCAGGAACTGCGGGTGCTCGATGACGGCAGCTGGCGGCTTTCCCTGCGCATCCGCAACTTCAGCACCGTGCCGATGCGCTTTTCGCGCCTGCAGGCCAGCTTCACGGTGGGCGGGCAGGACGCCACCCGCTTCGACTTCAATCCCGGCGTGACCGTTGGGCCCGGTTCGGCCGAACTGGTCGAGCAGGTCTTCACGCCCGGCGCCGGGGCGCGCGACGCCGTCGTCCAGGCGCTGGCCAACCGCCGCAGCGTGGCCTACGTGCTCGCGGGCCGGCTGGCGAGCAGCGACCCGGGCACCGACGACGCTTTTGACTACCCCAGCCGCCTCGACCCGGTCCCCGGGCTCGACGGCGTGCTCCGCTGACCTTCGAGGAATCCAGGCATGAACCGTTACAAGGCACCCGTGCGCGACATGAAGTTCGCGCTCTACGACGTCATCGGCGCTGACAAGCTCTACGAAAAACTCGGCATCGAAACCGGCCAGCGCGACCTGCTCGACGCCGTGATGGACGAAGCCGCGCGCTTCAATGAAACCGTGCTCGCGCCGCTCAATGCCGTCGGCGACGAACACGGCTGCCGCTTCGACAAGGCCACCGGCGCGGTCACCACGCCGCCGGGTTACAAGGAGGCCTACGCGAAGTTCGTCGAAGGCGGCTGGACCGCGCTGACCGCACCGGAGAAATTCGGCGGCCAGGCGCTGCCGGAAAGTTTCGGTGCCGCGCTCAAGGAAATGATCGACGCCGCCTGCCTGAGCTGGGGCAACTACCCGCTGCTCTCGCACGGCGCCACCGAGGCCCTGAAGCACCACGGCGAGGAGTGGCAGCAGGAGGTATTCCTGAAGCCGATCATCTCGGGCCAGTGGACCGGCACGATGTGCCTGACCGAACCGCATTGCGGCTCCGACCTCGGCCTGCTCAAGACCAAGGCCGAACCGCAGGAGGACGGCAGCTACGCGCTCTCCGGCACGAAGATCTTCATCACCGGCGGCGAGCACGATTTCACCGACAACATCGTGCACCTGGTGCTGGCGCGCCTGCCGGATGCCCCCGCGGGCACCAAGGGCATCTCGCTTTTCATCGTGCCCAAGCTGCGCACCGCGCGCGACGGCACGGTGGGCGAGCGCAATGCGGTGCGCTGCGGATCGATCGAGCACAAGATGGGCATCCACGGTTCGTCCACCTGCGTGATGAACTTCGACGGCGCCCAGGCTTACCTGATCGGCCAGCCGAACAAGGGGCTCAATGCGATGTTCACCATGATGAACACCGCGCGCCTGGCCGTCGGCCTGCAGGGCCTGGGCCTGATCGACCGCTGCTACCAGAACGCGCTGGCCTACTCGCGCGACCGCCTGCAGGGCCGGTCGCTGTCGGGTGCGAAGAATCCCGACAAGCCCGCCGACCCGCTGATCGTGCACGCCGACATCCGGCGCATGCTGCTCACCTGCAAGGCGCTCGGCGAGGGCGGCCGCCTGCTGGCGCTGCACGCCGCCACCCTGGTCGACGTCATCGAACGGTCTTCCGACGCCGAAGAACGCAAGCAGGCCGATACGCTGCTGGGTTTCCTGACGCCGATCGTCAAGGGCATGCTCACCGAGTGGGGCAACGAGTGTGCCTACCACGCGCTGCAGGTCTTCGGCGGCCACGGCTACGTGCGCGAATGGGGCATGGAACAGCTCGCCCGCGACGCCCGCATCACCACCATCTATGAAGGCACCACCGGCATCCAGGCGCTCGACCTTTTGGGCCGCAAGACCATGCAGCTGCAGGGTGCCGGCCTGCAGATGTTCATGAAGATGATCCAGACGTTCTGCACCGAACACGCCAGCGACGAATCGCTGACCGAGTTCGTGCTGCCCCTGGCCGAGATCGCCAAGCAGTGGGGCGAGCTGACGATGGACGTGGGCAAGAAGGCGATGGCCGATGCCGACGAGGTCGGCGCGGCCTCGGTGGACTACCTGTTCTATTCGGGTTACGTAGCGCTGGCCTACTGGTGGGCACGTGCGGTGGTGGCGGCCGAGGCCGGCGACCACGGCGACGGGTTCAAGAAGGCCAAGCGCGAAACCGCCCGCTTCTACTTCGCCCGCATCCTCCCGCGCACGCAGGCGCACGCCGCGGCGATGCGCAGCGGCGCCGGCAACCTGCTGGCGCTCGACGAGGCCCTGTTCGACAGCTGAGGGCGGGAATGCCTGCGCCAACCTGAACGGCGCCGTCGCCGTTCGGGTCCTGGTCGGTTTGTTGCGCCTAAGCTGGACCAATGAACGCAAGCAGCCGCCAGGATCCCGAG
>CAXAYM010000335.1:0-2904 GCA_963973175.1 uncultured Arenimonas sp. | reverse complement strand
GCGCTGGCGTTCGCAGAGCCAGGCGCCATAGGCGTTGAGCACGTGGCCGGTATCCGGCGCCAGCTTGGCGGCATGGGCGAAGTGCTCGCCGGCGCGCGCCTGGTCGTCCAACGCCTGGCGGATCATGCCCATCACCACCTGGACATCGGCCGAATCCGGGTCGCTGCGCATGGCGCGCTGGGCGCGGTCCATGGCGACATCGAGCTTGCCCGAGGCGAGGTAATTCTGCGCCAGCTGCAGGTTGGCCAGTCCCTTGTTGCTCATGTCCGGCTGCGCCAGGGTGGCGCGCGGTGCGCTGCCACCGGTGCCGGCGCATCCGGCCAGGGCCAGCGCGAGCGCGCCGGCGATAAGGAACGGGAACGACTTAAGCGGCATCCGATACCCCCTGTTGTTCGAGCTTGCGCTTGAATTCGGACTGGCGACGCGTGCGGTCCATGACCTGGCCCTTGAGCTGGCCACAGGCCGCATCGATGTCGTCGCCACGGGTACGCCGGACCATGGCGAGCACGCCGGCGTCGAGCAGGATCTTCTGGAAGGCGCGGATTTCCTCTTCCCCGCTGCGCTCGAAGCGCGTGCCCGGGAAAGGATTGAACGGGATCAGGTTGACCTTGCCGGCGTCCGCGTACTGCATCTTGTTCGAGAACGACTTCATCAGCTTCGCCAGCTCGCGGGCGGTGGCCGGGGAGTCGTTGACGCCCTTCATGAGCGTGTATTCGAAGGTGACCGAATCGCCCTTCTTCTTGCGGCGCAGGTAGCGCACGCAGGATTCCATCAGTTCGGCGACCGGGTACTTCTTGTTGAGCGGGATCAGCTCGGTGCGAAGTTCGTCGTTGGGCGCGTGCAGCGAGACCGCCAGCGACACGTCCGATTCCTCGGCCAGGCGGTCGATCATCGGCACCAGCCCGGAGGTGGACAGGGTGACGCGCTTGTTGGCCAGGCCGAAGCCCAGGTCATCGCGCATCAGGCTCATCGCGCGCACGACGTTGTCGAAGTTCAGCAGCGGCTCGCCCATGCCCATCATCACCACGTTGGTGAGCTTGCGGTTGAGATGGGTCTTGTTGCCCAGGTGCTTCGAGGCCACCCAGACCTGGCCGATGATCTCGGCGGTGCTGAGGTTGCGGTTGAAACCCTGGGTGGCGGTGGAGCAGAACTGGCAGTTCAGGCCGCAGCCGACCTGGCTGGATACGCACAGCGTGCCGCGGCCCTTGTCGGGGATGAACACCGCCTCGATGGCGTTGCCCGCGTCCATGCCCAGCAACCACTTGTGGGTACCGTCCGCCGAGGGCTTGTCGAAAAGCACGTTCGGCGGGCGGATTTCAGCGACCGCCTCGAGCCGGGCGCGCAGCGCCTTGCCGACGTCGGTCATTTCGGCGAAATCGGTGACGTGCTGGTGGTAGATCCACTTCATCACCTGGTGGGCGCGGAAGCGCTTTTCGCCGATGTCGGCGAAAAAGCGCTCCATGCCCTCGCGATCGAGGTCGAGCAGGTTGGTCTTGGCAACGGCCTCGTTCACGACATCAATCAACGCGGGCAGAGCTCGGTGGCGCTGAAGAAGTACGCGGTTTCGATCGCGGCGTTCTCCAGGCTGTCGGAACCGTGCACGGCATTGGCGTCGATGGTTTCGGCGAAGTCGGCGCGGATCGTGCCCGGCGCGGCTTCCTTCGGATTGGTGGCGCCCATCAGGTCGCGGTTCTTCGCGACGGCGTTCTCGCCCTCGAGCACCTGGATCATCACCGGACCCGAGGTCATGAACTCGACCAGGGCGTTGAAGAAGGGACGCTCGCGGTGCACCGCGTAGAAGCCTTCGGCCTCCTTGCGGGAAAGGTGCTTCATCTTGGCCGCGACGATCTTCAGGCCGGCCTTCTCGAAGCGGGCGTAGATCTCGCCGATGACGTTCTTGGCGACCGCGTCGGGCTTGATGATGGAAATGGTGCGCTCCAGCGCCATGGTCTAACTCCGTAGGTTGCAGGGGTTTTGGGAGCCCAAGAATTTAACACAAAACCCCGCTACGGCGAGGGTTTAGCGCAAATCCCTGATTATTTCCAGCAGTATCGGCCACCCCACCCTCACCCCCCGCCGGCGAGCCTCGCGACCTTCACTTGTTTGAATTGACCATTTGACCCGGGCCCGGCTCCGGGTACACTCGCCAACACCTGTTTGAATCGAACGCTGGCAAGCCATGACCTCTAGCCATTTCAACACCAAGGAACGCATCCTCGGCGCCGCCGAGGAACTGTTCGCCCAGCACGGCTTCGCCGGCACCTCGCTGCGGCAGGTCACCAGCCGGGCGGACGTCAACATCGCGGCGGTCAACTACCACTTCGGCAGCAAGGAAAACCTGGTCAACGAGGTTTTCCGGCGCCGCATGGACGAGATGAGCGAACGCCGGCTGGCCCTGCTGCGACAGGCCCAGGAGAAGCACCCGGGCGACCTGGAGGCCATCCTTTCGGCCTTCATCGAACCGCCCCTGGCCCTGACCATCGACCGCCACGGCGGTTCGGCCTTCGTCCGGGTCCTGGCCCGGGCCTTCGCCGAGAAGAACGACCGCCTGCGCAAGTTCCTTTCCGACAACTACGGCCATGTGTTGCGCGAGTTCGCCAAGGCCCTGGGCCAGGCCCTGCCCGGCCTGGCCAAGGAAGACCTTTACTGGCGGCTGGACTTCACCGCCGGTGCGCTCACCTATGCCATGGCCGATTTCGGCCTGATCAAGCGCCCGGCGGGCGTTTCCGAAAAAGCCCACTGCGAAAAGGCCGCCCAGGCCCTGATCCGGTTCGCCGCCGCCGGCCTGCGGGCCGGCTGAGCCGGACCACACCACCCTTTCCCTCCTCCCACGGAGCTGTTCCCATGCCTCAACTTCTCATTCGCAAGGTCGCCGTGCTTGGCGCCGGCGTGATGGGCGCGCAG
>CAXAYM010000334.1:0-2927 GCA_963973175.1 uncultured Arenimonas sp. | reverse complement strand
TTGTACGCCGCGTCGCCCGCCCCGTCGGTATGGCCGGCGACCACCAGCCTCAGCGCCGGGTCCTCCCGCAGCACGCCCAGCACCTGTTTGAGCGTATCGCCCGACTCCGGGCGCAGCTCGGCCTTGGCGGTGTCGAAATAGATGCCGTAGAGGTCGACCTTGCGTTCGCGGCCCAGCCGTTCGGCGAGCGAACCGCTGTCGGATGCGATCGGCGAGAGCGCGAGCTCCACGGTGACGGTCGCCCCCGAGACCAGGTCCGCGGGTTCGCTGTCGGGCGTGTAGCCGGCCTTGCTGCCGGTGGTGACGACCAGCCCGGCCGGCACCTGCTCGAGGGTGAACCGGCCTTCGGCATCGGTCAGCGCCTGGCGGACGTTCGAGGCCGAGACCAGCACGCCCGCCAGTGGCGAACCATCGGTGGCGTCGCGGGCGACGCCGCTCACGGTGCCGGCATGGCGATAGCCCTTGGGATTGACCAGCAGGCGGGCAAAATCGAAGGCGAAACCGTCGCCGGCATTGTTGTCCGGGTCGTCGACGCGCACTTCCAGACGGCCATCACGGACCAGGTCCAGGAACTCGGGCAGCAGCTGCAGGGTGAGCAGCTTGCCGTTCGGCCCGGTCTGGTCCAGCGCGTTGAGCGTGACCGCCAGGTCGGTGGCTTCCCGGTCGTCGAGCCAGACCCGGTAGCGGCTGCCGAAACGCGACGACTGGAAGTCGTCGACGAACAGCTGCAGGGCCACCACCGTCACGTCCAGTCCGTCCAGCGCGTAGTCGAACACCAGGGCCTGCGGCAGGTTGCCGGGGCGCTGCGATTCGTACACGTAACCGTCGCCGCTGGCGCCGGTGTTGCCACTGACCACCATGATTCGGTCGGTGCCCGGCGGGTCGTCGACTTCCGGCTGGAAGGGGAAGGGGTGCACCGGCGTATCGCGGCCGGTGAAGGGGTCGAAACCGGCGGGCCAGCCGAAGCCCAGGTTGTCGATGTCACCGACGCGGACCACCAGGTCGGCTTCGTCGCCGCCCGCGAGAACCCCGCGGGGCGCGGTCGCGTCGCCGTCCGCGGATCCCGCCGCGGGCGACAGGAACAGGGCGGCGAACACCAACAAAAGGGCGGGGATCCTGCGCATGTCCGACGTCTCCGGGGAGGGGGCTTCCCCGGAACAACGGAGGGTGGGGCGCGCGCAGGACGCGCGTCGCCACCCCGAAGGGCGGGCGACGGGCGCCGGATCAGCCGCCGACGGCGCTGCGGCGGGACGTTGCCAGGTCGGGCCAGCGGGCGAGCAGGGCGCGGCGGATGCCATCGGCATCCAGCCCGGCTTCGGCCAGGAGCTGTTCGCGGCTCGCGTGTTCCTGCCAGTCATCGGGCAGGCCCAGGTGCAGCAGGGGCAGGCTGATGCCTTCGGCCGCCAGGAGCTCGGCGACGCCGCTGCCGGCGCCGCCGGCGACCACGTTGTCCTCGAGCGTGACGAATCCTTCGTGGCCGTCGGCCAGGTCCAGCAGCAGCGTGCGATCGAGCGGCTTGACGAAGCGCATGTTCACCACCGTCAGCCCGAACTCCGCGGCCACCGCTTCGGCGGCCGGCAGCATCGCGCCGAAGGCCAGCAGGGCCAGGCCTGCGCCACGCTGGCGCAGTTCGGCCTTGCCGACCGGCAGCGTTTCCAGGCCGGGCTGCACGACCACGCCCGGGCCGGTGCCACGCGGGTAGCGAACCGCCGCCGGTCCCGGGTGCCGGAAGCCGGTGCTGAGCATCAGCCGGCATTCGTTCTCATCCGCCGGCGCCATCACCACCATGTCGGGCACGCAGCGCAGGAAACTCAGGTCGAAGCTGCCGGCATGGGTGGCGCCGTCGGGGCCGACCACGCCGCCGCGGTCGATCGCGAACAGCACGTCGAGCTTCTGCAGCGCGACGTCATGGATCAGCTGGTCGTAACCGCGCTGCAGGAAGGTCGAATAGATGGCCACCACGGGCTTCACGCCCTCGCAGGCCATGCCCGCGGCCAGCGTCACCGCATGCTGCTCGGCGATGGCGACGTCGAAATAACGCTCCGGGAATTCCCTGCTGAAGCGCACCAGGCCCGAACCTTCGCGCATCGCCGGGGTGATGCCCATCAGCAAGGGCTCGGCCGCGGCCATGTCGCACAGCCAGTCGGAGAAGACCTGGGTGTAGGTGGGCTTGGCCGGGCCCGGCTTCTTGACCACGCCCACGTCCGGGTCGAAGGGACCCACCGCGTGGTATTCGATCTGGTCGCCCTCGGCGCGTTCGTAACCCTTGCCCTTGGTGGTGATCACGTGCAGCAGCTGCGGGCCCTTCAGGCCGCGCAGGGTGCGCAGCGTCGAAACCAGCGCCGGCACGTCGTGGCCATCGATCGGGCCGGTGTAGTGGAAGCCCATTTCCTCGAACAGCGTGGACGGCACGAACATGCCCTTCCAGTGCTCCTCCCAGCGGCGCATGAAACGCGCGGCGGGCTTCTTCTTGTCGCCCAGGAGCTTCTTGCCGCCTTCGCGCAGGGCATTGAGCGTGCGACTGCCGGAGGCGCGGCCGAGCATCTTGGTCAGGCCGCCGACGTTCTCGGAGATGGACATCCGGTTGTCGTTGAGGATGACCAGCAGGTCGGGTTCCGGGTCCATGCCGCCGGCATGGTTGAGGGCCTCGTAGGCCATGCCGGCGGTCATCGCGCCGTCGCCGATCACCGCCACGACCTTGCGGTCCTCGCCGCGGGCGCGGGCCGCCACGGCCATGCCCAGCGCCGCCGAAATGGAGGTCGAGCTGTGGCCGACGCCGAAGGTGTCGTACTCGCTTTCCTCGCGTTTCGGGAATGGCGCCACGCCGTCCTTTTGCTTGACGGTATGGATGCTGTCGCGGCGGCCGCTGAGGATCTTGTGCGGGTAACACTGGTGGCCGACGTCCCAGACCAGCCGGTCCTCGGGGG
>CAXAYM010000333.1:0-2939 GCA_963973175.1 uncultured Arenimonas sp. | reverse complement strand
TTCACCGGCCTCGTTCTGGGCGATGACCGACTCCATGCCGAGCTGCAGCGGGCGTGATTCGGTGCGCGATTCTTCCGGATTGAACTGCAGCAGTCCGGTCCAGGTGGCGATACGCAGGACGCCGTCCTTGCCAAAGCGCACGAAGGAATATCCGGCCAGGCCGCGGCCGCCGGGATGCAGCGGTTGCCACTGCTGTTCGCCCTTGGGGCGGTACCAGAGTTCGCGCGTGGTGTAGGCGTAGTCGCCGAGCGGCGTCTGCTCGACCGACATCTCGTGCGGACGCGCCACCAGCGTGATCGGCGGCGCCTGGTCGGCGACGAAACGATCCCCCTCGAGCCGGAAGCCCTGCTCGCCGCTGGTCGCGTGGATCTGGTCCTCGAAGCGGAAGACGCTGGTGCCGAACCGCGGGCTGACCGCCAGGCCGCGGCTGTCGCCATACATCTCGCGCGACGCGACCTCGCCGGTGTCGGGATCCAGCCGCCAGCGCTGGACGGGGCCGCGGGAGTCGCCGATCCACAGTTCGCCGGCGGCCTCGCCTTCCTCCATGCCGAATACGCTGATGTCCCCGAGCGAGACCCGCGCTCCGGCTTGCCAGCGACCCTGCCGATGGTGCAGCAGCAGCAGGTCGGGACCCCCCAGTCCATAGACCAGGTCGGGGTCGTGGCGCGAGGGCATCAGCGCGAAAACGCCGTGGTGCGGATGCTCGAAAAGCCGGCGGGGTTCCCCGCCCCCCTGCCCGAGCACCAGCAGGCCCTCGCGAACGCCGATGAGCAGTTCGTCTTTCGCGGCCAGCAGGGTGTAGGCCTCGTAGTCGGTCCACGGCAGCCGCTCGGTGACCGGGCGGCCATCGTCGGCGGGACGGATGCGCTGCACGCCCTGGCTGGTGGCCAGCCAGAGGGCGCGGTCGAACCATTCGAAATCGTTCGGATTGCCGGCAATGCCTTCGCTTTCCCCGAGGTGGGACCAGGGCGAGGGCAGGGTCAGGCGCTTGAGGGTGTTTTCGGTGGCGACCCAGAGGCCGCCTTCGCGGTCGACCTCGAGGGCGAGGATGCCGTAGTTGCCCAGGTCCAGGTTTTCCCGCACGCGCAGCTCCGAATCGAAGCGCAGCAGGCCGCCGTCGAGCGAGCCCACCACCACCGAGCCGTCGGAGAGCTGGCGGACGGTATAGCCCCGCATGTCGGACAGCAGCTCGCTGACGCGTCCTTCGACCTTCGTGATGCCCTGGCTTCCCGAGAGGAAGAGGCCGTCGCCGGTGACCAGCAGCAGGTCGTCGCCCCACTGCACGATGCCGGGGAGGGGAATGTCGGCCAGCACCTCGCCGCCGGGCAGCAGGTGGAAGCGGCCATCGTCGAACCGGACCAGTCCCTGTCCCTGGATGCGCGCGAGCATCTGGCCGCCGACCCAATAGAAGCTTCGTGCTTCACCGGGCAAGGGCCACTGCCGGGCCTTGCCGCCGTCGGTCGGAAACAGGATCAGTCGCCGTTCGGTGCGGAAGTAGATGCCGTCGGGCGTCGCGATGGCCTGGTAAACGAATCCCAGGTGGCGCTGGTCGCCGGTAAGCCCGGCGGCGTCCAGGAGTTCCTCGTAGGCGACGCCACCCTCGCCGTCCGGGGCAAGGCGACCGAAGGTGTCGTAGCCGCCGACGTAAACCAGCCCGTCGTCGCCGATGGCGAGCGAGTGCGCGGCCGACCGCGCCGGCAACATGGTCAGGCGCCAGTCGATGCCGTTGAAGCGCAGCACGCCTTCCTGGTTGCCGGCGTAGATCTCGCCGTCCTGCGAGGTCGCCAGCGCGAGGTGGCCCGGTTTGGCACGGGTGTCCTCGGAACCGTAGCTGCGTGAAAGCGGCGCACCGGCGACCGTGTCGGCCCGCGACGCCACCGGGCAGACCAGCAAGGCCAGCAGGACGATCAGCGGCAGCATCGGTCGCATGGCGCGATTATGGCCGAAACCCGGGCGCGGAAAGCGCGATTTGCTCTCCTTTTCCAGCTTCCCGGCGTCAGGGCCTCAGGGTAGGCTTGCGGCCATGACCGTGCTCAGCGTCAACGTCAACAAGATCGCCGTCCTGCGCAACTCCCGGGGGGGCGCCGAACCCAGCGTGGCCCGGGCCGCCGAAACGGCGATCGAGGCCGGCGCCGGGGGCATCACCGTGCACCCACGGCCGGACCAGCGCCACATCCGGCCCGGGGACGTGCGGGAGCTGGCGCGGCTGGTCGCGGGCCGGGCCGAGTTCAATATCGAAGGCAATCCCTTCGCCCCGCCCCGCGGGGATTACCCGGGTTTCCTGGCCCTGGTCCGGGAAACCCGCCCGCAGCAGGCAACCTTGGTGCCCGACGGCGACGGCCAGATCACGTCCGACCATGGGTTCGACCTGGCCCGCGATGCCGGGCGGCTGCGGCCGCTGGTCGCCGAGCTGAAGGCCTGCGGGGCCCGGGTTTCGCTGTTCATGGATGCCGGCGCCCCGGACATCGCCCTGGCCGCGGAGCTTGGGGCCGACCGGATCGAGCTCTACACGGGGCCCTATGCCCAGGCCCATGCTGCCGGCGATGCCGTGGCCGCGCTGGCGCTTTGCCGGCAAACCGCCCGGCAGGCGCAAGCCGCGGGCCTGGGCGTCAACGCCGGCCACGACCTGAGCCAGTCGAACCTGGAGGATTTCCTCCGTGGCGTGCCCGGCGTGCTCGAGGTTTCCATCGGCCATGCCCTGGTGGGCGAAGCCCTGTACGCGGGCCTGGAACCCACCGTGCGCGGCTATCTGGACCTGATCGCCGCCGCCCGCTGAGGCGGGTTCAGTCGAGGCTGATGTTGTCCACGCCAGCCCGCTCCGCGGCCGCCAGGGCCGTGGTGGCCGACTGGTAGTCGGCATCCGGGTGCACGGCGACCTTGAGCACGAAGCCGGGCTCGTCACGCAGCTGGCTTTCCAGGAGACCCTGCAGTTCGGCGGG
>CAXAYM010000332.1:0-2957 GCA_963973175.1 uncultured Arenimonas sp. | reverse complement strand
CCTTGATGCGGCTCTGGTCGAGCACGTAGTTACGGATCTGGCTGCCCCAGCCGATGTCGGACTTGGTGGCTTCCACCGCGTCCTTTTCGGCATTGCGCTTCTGGATCTCGAGCTCGTAGAGCTTGGCCGCCAGCATCTTCATCGCGGTGTCGCGGTTGGCATGCTGGCTGCGGCCGGTCTGGCAGGCGACCACGATGCCCGTCGGTTCGTGGGTGATGCGCACCGCCGATTCGGTCTTGTTGACGTGCTGGCCACCGGCGCCGGAGGAGCGATAGACGTCGGTGCGCAGGTCGGCCGGATTGATGGTGATGTCGATGTTGTCGTCGACTTCCGGCGACACGAACACCGAGGTGAAACTGGTGTGGCGACGGTTGTCGGAATCGAACGGCGACTTGCGCACCAGCCGGTGCACGCCGGTCTCGAGCTTGAGCCAGCCGTAGGCGTACTCACCCTCGACCCGGAAGGTGGCCGACTTGATGCCGGCGACGTCGCCGCCGCTGACTTCCATCAGCTCGGTCTTCCAGCCGCGCGCCTCGCACCAGCGCAGGTACATGCGCAGCAGCATCTCGGCCCAGTCCTGCGCCTCGGTGCCGCCCGCGCCGGCCTGGATGTCGACGAAGGCATTGGCCGAATCCATCTTGCCGGAGAACATCCGTCGGAATTCGAGCTGCTCGACTTCGCGCGCGTACTTTTCGACGTCCTCGACGACGGCGTCGGCCGTGTCCTGGTCGTCTTCCATTTCAGCCAGATCCAGCAATTCGCCGGCGCCGCCGAGCCCGTCGGTGAGCGTACGGATGCCGTCGACGACCTTCTCCAGCGAGGCGCGCTCGCGGCCCAGGGCCTGTGCGCGCTCGGGGTCGTTCCAGACGTCGGGGCTTTCCAGCTCCCGGTTTACTTCCTCGAGACGTTCAACCTTGAGGTCGAAGTCAAAGATACCCCCTGAGCGAATCCAGCCGGCCAATGAGGTCGGCGATGCGCTGGCGGACGGGATTGAGTTCCATGGTGTTCCGCAGTGTGTGGGTCGAAAGGCCGCAAATCATACCATCCCGGCCACTTCACCCGGGTCAGGCAGGCTCGAGATGGCGCACCAGCAACTGCACCCCGCGCCGGCCGTTCCAGTCATCGGGCTCGAGCTGGTAGGCCAGGCGAAGGCGCGGCCCCGGCGCGGCGCCTGTCCAGCCTCCGAAGTGGATGGCCGACAGCTTCGAGCCACCCGACTCGGGCGCCAGCTCCAGCTTGAGATGGCGTTCGCCCACCCGTCGCCAGGACAGCAGCCGGAAGCAGCCATCGAAGACCGGCTCCGGAAAGCCCTGCCCCCAGGGGCCGGCAAGCCGCAGCTGATCGGCAAGCTCGCGACTGAAGTCGCCTGCTTCCAGTTCACCGTCGCTGGCCAGTTCCGCCCGCAGCTGGGCAGGGTCCACCAATCCGCCGACCACGATTTCCAGGGCCTGTCGGAATGCTGGCAACTGCCCTACCCCGAGGCTCAGGCCCGCGGCCATGGCGTGACCCCCAAAACGTTCGATCAGGCCCGGGTGGCGCGCATCCACCGCGGCCAGCGCGTCGCGCAGGTGCAGGCCCGGGATCGAACGCGCCGACCCCTTGAGCCGCTCGCTGCCCGGCTCTTCCGGGGCGAATGCCAGCACCGGCCGGTGCAGCCGGTCCTTGAGCCGCGAGGCCACCAGCCCGACCACGCCCGGGTGCCAGTCCGGTTCGTACAGGCACAGCACCGGCGGCAGGTCGCCCTCGCCCAGCGGCAGGTTCGCCACCAGCGCCTCGGCGGTGTCGACCATCTGCTGCTGCAGGTCCCGGCGCTCGGCGTTGATGCCATCGAGCGCTTCAGCCAGTTCGCGGGCGCGGCCCGGCTCGTCGCAGAGCAGGCACTCGATGCCCAGGGCCATGTCCTCGAGCCGGCCGGCGGCGTTGAGCCGGGGACCGATCGCAAAACCGATGTCCGCGGCGGTCAACGCGCTCTCGTCGCGTTTGGCCAGCTCGATCAATGCGCGCAGGCCGGGCTGGCCCTGGCCCTTGCGCAGGCGACGCAGGCCGGCGGACACCAGCAGGCGATTGTTGTAATCGAGCGGCACCAGGTCGGCCACCGTGCCCACCGCGACCAGGTCGAGAAGGACCGAAAGATCGGGCTCGGCCCCGGCGAAGACGCTGGCCTCGCGAAGGTGCCGGCGCAGGGTCAGCAGCAGGTAGAAGATAACGCCGACGCCCGCCAGCGCCTTGCTGGGAAAACCATCGTCACCGAGATTCGGGTCGACGATGACATCCGCCGCCGGAAGGGTTTCGCCGGGCAAGTGGTGGTCGGTGACCAGCACCTGCCAGCCCCGCGCCTTCGCGGCCGCCACGCCGGCATGGCAGGCGATCCCGCTGTCGACGGTCAGCAGCAGGTCCGGCGCCAACGGCACCAGGTCCTCCACCAGCGCCGGGCTCAAGCCGTAGCCGTGGCGCGCACGATGCGGCACCTGGTAGGACACATTGCGGGCACCCAGCAGCCGCAGGCCGCGCACCGCCACGGCGGTGCCGGTGGCGCCGTCGCAGTCGAAATCTCCCACCACAACGACGTGGGCATCGCGCGAGATCGCCGACGCCAGCAGGGCCGCCGCCTGGTCCACGCGCCCCAGGGCATCGGGCGGCAACAGACGCGCCAGGCGAAGTTCGCCGTCCGTCGGGGTGAGCACGCCACGGGCGGCGTAGACGCGCTGCAGCGCCGGCGGCACCGTGTCCGGCCACGGGCCGAAGGCAGGCACCGCGCGCCGGACGATGCGCGTGGCCGGTGGCCTCATGCCAGCTTGGCCAGCGCCGGGCGCAGCAGCCGCCAGCGCTGGCCGGGACGCAGCACGAACGCGGCGCCGTCGGCGAAGTCCAGGACGAACCCGGATGCCTCCCTGCGGTCGAGGGCCTCCATCACGATTGCCTCGACGGCGGACCACTCACGCGCGTCGCGCAGGTCC
>CAXAYM010000331.1:0-2990 GCA_963973175.1 uncultured Arenimonas sp. | reverse complement strand
AAGCCATGCAAGAGTAGGTCATCGCCAGGGGCTTTACCCCGAAAGCCCGGTCCAAATGGACCGGGCTTTCTCTTTATCCAAACCCCGCCCGAGGCGGGGTTTTTCTTTGCGCGATAAAAAAATGCGCGGCCAACAAAAAAGCCGCCCGGAGGCGGCTTTTTGGGCGATACCCGGGAGGGTATCAGCGCAGCGCGTAACCGAACTGCTGCCGGAACTGCTCGGCAAACTCCTCGTAGTCGAAACGCTGGTTCTGCGGACCCAGGTGTTCGATCTTCAGGGCGCCCATCAGCGAGGCGATGCGGCCGGTGGTGGCCATGTCCATGCCATTCATCAGGCCGAAGATCAGGCCGGCGCGGTAGGCGTCGCCGCAGCCGGTGGGGTCGACCACCCGCATGGCGGTGGCCGCCGGGATATGCAGCTCGCCACCCTGGGTATGCACCTCGGAGCCCTTGGGCCCACGGGTGATGATGTAGGCCTGCACCCGCTCGGCGATGTCCTTCTCGGACAGGCCGGTCTTCTCCTGCAGCAGGTTCGACTCGTAGTCGTTGACCGTCACGTAGGTGGACTGTTCGATCATCTGGGTCAGTTCCTTGCCATTGAACAGCGGCATGGCCTGGCCCGGATCGAAGATGAACGGGATATCCAGCTCGGCGAACTCCCTGGAGTTCTGCAGCATCGCCTCGTAGCCGTCCGGCCCGACGATGCCGAAACCCACGTCCTTCACGTCCCGCACGTGGTTTTCGTACGAACGCATCATCGCGCCCGGGTGGAAGGCGGTGATCTGGTTGTCGTCCAGGTCGGTGGTGATGAATGCCTGGGCGGTGTAGAGGTCGGCCAGCGTCTTGACGTGGTCGAGCCGGATCTCGCAGGCCTCGAAGTGCTCCCGGTAGGGCTCGAAGTCCTGGCCGACCGTGGCCATCGGGATCGGATCGCCGCCGAGCAACTTGAGGTTGTAGGCGATGTTGCCGGCGCAGCCGCCGAATTCGCGGCGCATCCGCGGCACCAGGAAGGACACGTTCAGGATGTGCACCTTGTCCGGCAGGATGTGGTTCTTGAACTGGTCCTGGAACACCATGATGGTGTCGTAGGCCAGGGAGCCGCAGATCAGGGCGGATGCCATCGTTCGGGACCTCTCGGGGCAGGGCGCGGGAACCGGCCCGCAAAGGGCGACATGGTAGCGCGAGGCCGTCCGGAAGGCACGAAATAACGGCATTTTTCCTTGCCGGGCCGTAGGGTGGTTGCTACGCTAGCCCACCCCCCGAAACCCCACATTTAACGGGCTCTCCCGCATGTTCAAGAAGCTCCGCGGGCTGTTCTCGAACGATCTGTCGATCGACCTCGGAACCGCCAACACCCTTATTTTCGTCCGTGGCCAGGGCATCGTCCTGAACGAGCCGTCGGTGGTTGCCGTGCGCCATGGCGCGGGTGGCCGCGAGGTCGCCGCGGTCGGCGCCGAGGCCAAGAAGATGCTCGGCCGCACCCCCGGCAACATCACCACGCATCGCCCGATGAAGGACGGCGTCATCGCCGACTTCACCCACACCGAGGAGATGCTCAAGCAGTTCATCAAGAAGGTGCACAAGTCGCGCTTCCTGCGGCCCAGCCCCCGCGTGCTGATCTGCGTGCCCTGTGGTTCGACCCAGGTCGAACGCCGCGCCATCAAGGAGTCGGCCGAAGAAGCCGGCGCCCGCGAGGTCTACCTGATCGAAGAGCCCATGGCCGCCGCGATCGGCGCCGGCATCCCGGTAGATGAAGCCCGCGGTTCGATGGTCATCGACATCGGCGGCGGCACTTCCGAAGTCGCGGTCATCTCGCTCAACGGCATCGTCTATTCGCAGTCGGTGCGCATCGGCGGCGACCGCTTCGATGAAGCGATCATCAACTACGTGCGCCGCAACCACGGCACCCTGATCGGCGAGACCACCGCCGAACGCATCAAGCTCGAGATCGGCTGCGCCTTCCCGCAGGCCCAGGTCAAGGAGTTCGAAGTGTCGGGCCGCAACCTCGCCGAGGGCGTGCCGCGCATGATCGTGATCAACTCCAACGAGGTGCTCGAAGCCCTGCACGAACCGCTCAGCGGCATCGTCAGCGCGGTCAAGCAGGCGCTGGAGCAGACCCCGCCGGAGCTGTGCGCCGACGTCGCCGAGCGCGGCATCGTGCTCAGCGGCGGTGGTGCCCTGCTGCGCGACCTCGACAAGCTGATCTCGGAAGAAACCGGCCTGCACGTGCACGTCGCCGACGACCCGCTGACCTGCGTCGCCCGCGGTGGCGGCCGGGCGCTGGAGCTGATCGACATGCACGGCAACGAGTTCTTCTCGGCCGAGTGAGCCTGCTTGCAGGCGCAGTCCTTATCCGGATGACGCCGTGGCCTATCCTGGAAACCCGGCGCCTCGCCTGACCGACGGCGCCGGCAGCACGCTACCGCTGCTGGCCTATCTCGCCATCGCCACCGTGCTGATGGTGGCGGACCTGCGCGGCGGTTTCGCCGCCCAGGCGCGCGTGCACCTGTCGACGCTGGCCGAGCCGGTCTGGTGGCTGGCCGCGGCGCCGGGTCGCCTCATCGACGGCGCCGGCGAGTTCTTCGCCAGCCGCAGCAGCCTGCAGCAGGAAAACCAGCGGCTGCACCGCGAGCTCCAGGTCAACGCCAGCCGCCTGCACCGCCTGCTGGCCGTCGCCGAAGAGAACCAGCGCCTTCGCGAACTGCTCGGCGGCACCCGCGGCTATCGCCTCAACGCCCAGCTGGCCGGCATCATCGACGTCGACCTCGACCCCTCGCGGCAGCGCATCGTACTCGATGCCGGCGGCAACGAGGGCGTGCGCGTCGGCCAGGCGATGATCGACGCCGGCGGCGTGCTCGGCCAGGTCATCGAAGTCACGCCGCGCCACTCCACCGCGCTGCTGCTGACCGACCCCGAACATGCCGTGCCGGTGCAGGTGGCGCGCACCGGCCTGCGCGCCATCGCCTACGGCACCGGCCGCACCGACATGCT
>CAXAYM010000330.1:0-3001 GCA_963973175.1 uncultured Arenimonas sp. | reverse complement strand
CCCGCCGTCGGCACCAGCATCAGGGCCGGCAGGGCCAGCACCGCCAGCGCCAGCGCCCAGGCCCGGGGATCCACCAGCGTGCGCTGCGGCAGCGCCCCGGCGCCCGCCGCCACCAGCGCGTCCAGGCTCAGCCTTCCGCCGCCATGGAACACCAGCGGCAGCAACATCGCCATGAACAGCAGCGGCAGCTTGAAGTTGCCGAATCCCTTGTCGGTGATGGCGTAGCCACGCCAGAGCTCGGACACGCTTCCCCAGTCGGCGGGCCAGTGCACCGACACCGTCGCCACCGCGGTCAGCACCAGCAGGGTGAAGGCAAAAAAACGCGTGCCCAGGCCCAGCAGCAGGGCAACGGCGCCCAGCAGCTCCGCCCAGGTGGCCAGCGTCCAGCTCAGGTCCACGGGCGCCAGGTTGAAGGGCAGCGGGAACGTGTCCTGGATGCCATCGAACCAGTTCTCGCCGCGCAGCTTCTGCATGCCGGCTTCCCAGAATTCCCATGCCAGCAGCAGGCGCAGGCCCAGTGGCGCCAGCCAGCGGCCGGTGCCCTCCAGGCGTTCGGTGAGCGCGAGCCAGCGCGTGGTGGAATCGTGGGCCATCAGCGGGTCTCCGGATCGGGTTGAATGCCGAGCAACACGCCGTCCCGGCGAAGCTGGTCCAACATGCGCCGGCCCTCGGCGACGAAGGCTTCGACGTCGGGCGCGGACGCCTCGGCGGCCAGGGCTTCAAGCTGGGCGCGGCCACTCAGGCCGGGCTGTTCGGAAAGGCGTTGCAGCAGGCGGAAGGTCAGCGGGCTGAGCGAATGGAAGTGCACGCGCTGGTCGGCGCCGCGGCGCACCAGCAGCAGGGTGGGGGCGTCCGGCGCGTCGGTGGGCTGGTAGTCGGGCGCCAGCCGGTGCACCGGCCAGGCATAGGCCAGCGGCCAGGCGAGGGGCGAGAGCACGGGAACACCGGCGACCAGGTCGCCATCGGGATCGTGCGGGGTTTGCTCGTCGCTGGCTTCGCTCAGGTCGAGGGCCAGCTCCACCCATTCGTAGTGCGCCAGTTCGACCAGCCAGGGCGGCTCGGTGCCCTTCGCGGCCTCGCGGGCCTGCAGATACTGGATGAACTCGCGCGGCAGCTCCGGGAACAGCGGCGTGCTGCAGCGGTGATCGCGATAGAAATCGCGCACCAGCGCGTGCCAGCGGTCGTCGGCGAGCAGCCGGCGGATCACCGGGAAATTGGCGGCCAGCAGGCCCTGCACGCTGTTGTAGAACAGCTCGCGGTACACCTTCAGGCGTCGATCCTCGATGCCCGGGGGCGGCGGCTGGTGTTCCGGGTCGCGAACGTGCGCGGCCAGCCGCGCCTGCTGTTCGCGCAGTCGCTCAGGCGCGGGCATGGCGGTCGGCGGACGCGGTGTAGTGGTCGAGCACCGCGCGCACCTGGCCCAGCTCGGCCACCAGCTCGGCGTAGGGCGGGATGTTGAAGTCGCGTTCGAGCAACGTCGGGCGCGGACCGAAACGAGCGCAGGCGTCGTCGAGCAGCGCGAATACGTCGGGCTTCACCGGCGCGCCGTGGGTGTCGACCTTCAGGTCGTCGGCCTCGTCGTAGTGGCCGGCGATGTGGAAATAGGCGATGCGTTCACCGGGCAGCTTCGCGAGGAAGTCGCCGGCGTCGTAACGATGGTTGATGGCGTTGACGTAGATGTTGTTGACGTCCAGCAGCAGGTCGCAGTCGGCCTCGGCCAGCACGGCGGTGATGAAATCGATCTCCGGCATTGCCTGGTAGGGCGCGGCGTAATACGAGATGTTCTCCACGGCGATGCGGCGGCCCAGGGCGTCCTGCACCTGGCGGATGCGACCGGCGACGTGATGCACGGCTTCTTCCGTGAACGGGATCGGCAGCAGGTCGTAGAGCTGGCCGTCGTCGCTGCAATAGCTCAGGTGTTCGCTGAAAACCGGCACCCGGTGTTCATCCAGGAAACGCCGAAGTTTGATCAGGTAGGTGTCGTCCAGCGGGTCGGCGGATCCTAGCGACAGCGACAGGCCATGGCAGACCAGCGGATGCCGGGAACTGAGTTCGCGCAGGGCGGCGCCGAAGCGCCCACCCACGCCGATCCAGTTGTCCGGCGCACATTCCAGGAAGTCGAAATCACCCGGCGCCGCCGCCTGCAGCGGGCCCAGCAGGGCCCGCCGCAGGCCGAGGCCCGCCGCCGTTCGAGGGAGCGTGCGCGCGGACATCACGGTGCGATCAGGCCTGGCCGCCGCACTTGCCTTCTTCGCCCTTGTCGGAGCCGCACTTGCCTTCGCCGCACTTGCCTTCCGCGGCCTTGTCGCCGGCCTTGTCGGAACCGCACTTGCCCTCGCCGCACTTGCCTTCGCCGCACTTGCCCTCTCCGGCCTTGTCGGAACCGCACTTGCCTTCGCCGCACTTGCCTTCCTCGGCCTTGTCGGAACCGCATTTGCCTTCGCCGCACTTGCCTTCTTCGGCCTTGTCGGAGCCGCACTTGCCTTCGCCACACTTGCCCTCTTCGCCCTTGTGGTCGCTGGCGGAGAGCAGGTAACCCTGCGCCAGGGTGTCCATGGCGAAGGTGGAGGTGGACAGGGCCATCGAACCGAGCAGCGCGGCGCTGGCGGCGAGGACGACGGGTTTCAGGGTGTTCTTGGACATGGTGTGGCTCCCTCTTGGGTGGCTTGCAGTGATGCGGGACGGGCCCGCGGGTTCAATCCTGAAGGTATTCGCGTGCCAGTGCACGTGCGCGGTGCAGCCGCGCCTTGGTGGCTTCGCGGGTCAGGGCCAGGGTGTCGGCCAGTTCGCCGATGGTCAGGCCTTTTACATCCCGAAGCAGGAGGATCTCCCGATAGTGCGGCGGCAGCGACTCAAGGGCCGCCGCCAGGTCGCGCGCCAGCCCAGACGGTGCCTGGGGGCAGGGGCCGGCGATGTCTTCGGTGAGTTCTTCCTGGCGCAGGCTGCGCCAGCCGCGCTTGAGGCGATTGCATTCGCGCTTGACGATGCGGAAGAGCCAGGA
>CAXAYM010000329.1:0-3019 GCA_963973175.1 uncultured Arenimonas sp. | reverse complement strand
CGTTCTGGAGTTGGTTGATCTGGTTGTTGATCTGCTCCAACGTGCGCACGGCGGTCAGCGTGTTCTGCACGAAGTTGGACGGATCGAACACCGTCAGCGCGGACGCGGGCTGCACGGCCAGCAGCGATACCGACAGCACGGCGGCGAGCGAGACGGACAGCAAACGGGGCTTGGTCTTCATGGTGAAACCTCCAGTGGTTGGGAGTTGAGAAACGAAGCGGCCGCCGGTGAGGACGGCAGCAGGTCGGCAGCCCAGTCGAGGCCGCGATGGCGCAGCCACGCGCCGGTGAAGCCGGGGGCGCCGGCCTGCGTCAGCACGCGGTCGATGTCGCGTTGGTCTTGAGGGGTGGATGCGCCCGCGAAGGCGAGCGCCAACGGCCCCAGGTCGAGATCGAATAGGCGGTTGCCGAGACGCGACTGGTAGTAGTAGTCGCGCTTGGGCTGCGCGGTGGCGACGATCTCGATCTGCCGGCTGTTGAGCCCGAAACCCTCATAGATCGTGCGAATCTGCGGCTCGGTCGCCTGCGGGTTAGGCAAGAAAATCCGACTGGCGCAGCTCTCGATGATCGCGGGCGCGATGGTCGAGTCCTTGATGTCGGCCAGCGATTGCGTGGCGAAGATGACGCTGACGTTCTTTTTCCTGAGCGTCTTGAGCCATTGCCGGATGCGGGCCGCGAAAGATGGCTCATCGAGGAACAGCCAGGCTTCATCCAGAATCAGCAGCGTGGGCGCACCATCGAAACGCTCATCGAAGCGGGCGAACAGGTAGCGCAGCACCGCTTGCACGGCGGCGGGGCTGTGCATCAGTTCTTCCATCTCGAAGCCCTGCACGTCGGCCATGCCCAGCCGGTCGCGGTCGGCGTCCAGCAGCTTGCCGTGGGCGCCGCCAAGCACATAGGGCGACAGCGCTTGCCGTAGCGCGTTCGATTGCAGCAGCACGGAAAGCCCGGTCAGCGTGCGCTGTTCCACCGGCGCACCGGCGAGGCTACCCAGCGCCGACCAGATGGCTGCCTTCTCGTCGGGGCCGACGGTCATGCCTTCGTGCAGTAGCCGGCCTTCCACCCATTCAGCCGCCCAGGTGCGGTAGCCCTCGCTGTCGATACGGGCCAACGGCTGAAAGGCGATGCCGCCATCGGCACCGAGGTCGTAGTGTTCGCCGCCGAGGCCGAGGATCGTGGCACGCATGGAGCGGCCCATGTCGAAGGCGAAGATCCGCGAGCCGAAGTAGCGCCGGAACTGCATGGCCAGAATGGCAAGCAGTACCGACTTGCCCATGCCGGTCGGCCCGGCGACCAGTGTGTGGCCCACGTCGCCGATGTGCGTGACCAAGCGAAAAGGCGTCGCGCCATCGGTGCGGGTGACGATCAGCGGCGGGCCGTCCAGATGGTCGTTCTTCTCCGGCCCGGCCCACACCGCTGACAAGGGCATCATGTGCGCCAAGTTCAGCGTCGAGACGATGGGCTGGCGCACATTGGCGTAAGCGTTGCCAGGAATGGACGACAGCCACGCATCCACGGCGTTCAGCGTTTCGGGGATGGTCACGAAGCCCCGGCCCTGGATGACGCGCTCCACCATGCGCAGCTTTTCGTCGGCCGCGGCTGGATCGACATCGAGCACCGTCACTGTGGCGGTGAGGTAGCCGAAGGCCACTTGATCGCTGCCCAGTTCCTGCAGGGCGGCGTCGGCATCGGCGGCCTTGTTGCTGGCGTCGGTATCCACCAGCGGGCTTTCCTGCTGGAATATGGTTTCACGCAGCAGCGCGATGACGTTCTTGCGCTTGGCGAACCACTGGCGGCGCAGGCGACCGAGTTCCTTTTCCGCTTCGGCTTTGTCCAGGCAGAGAAAGCGCGTGCTCCAGCGGTAGGCGAAGCCCAGGCGGTTGAGGTCGTCCAGCAGGCCCGGCCAGGTGGAAGTTGGAAAGCCCCGCACCGACACCACGCGCAGGTGCTGGTCTCCCAGCGTGGGCGCCAGGCCACCGACTAGGGCGCAGTCGGCCAGTAGCGCGTCGATGTGGAACGGCACTTCGGGCACGCCCACGCGATAACGCCTCGTCGAAACCGCGGCGTGCAGGTAGGTCAGCGTCTCGGCGTCATCGAGCCAGGCGATTTCCGGCATCACGCCATCGAGCAAGTCGAAGACACGATCGGCTTCCGCCACGAAGGCATCGAGGCGACCGCCCCAGTCCACGCCATCGCCGGGCGCGTTCTCGAAGAGCAGCTTGGCCGCGCGGGCGCGCGATTCCTCGGGCGGCAGGTAAGCCAGCGTCAGGTGATAGCCGCTCTCGAAGTGATGCCCTGATTCCTCGAAGGCGGCGCGGCGTTCCTCGTCCACGAGCCAGGACAGCGGTTCGGGAAAGTCGGAGTGTGGGTAGTCCGCCGCCGGCCGGCGTTCGGCCTCAATGAACAAGGCCCAGCCCGAACCCAGGCGGCGCAACGCGTTGTTGAGCCGCGCCGATGTGGCGATCAACTCGCCTTGCGTGGCGCTGTCCAAGTCCGGCCCGCGAAAACGTGCCGTGCGCTGGAAAGAGCCATCCTTGTTCAGCACAACGCCCGGCGCGATCAGCCCGGCCCAGGGAAGCCAGTCGGCCAGCAGCGCGGGCCGTTGGCGGTATTCGGCAAGGTTCAGCATGGCATCGTCCTCACACGTCCAGCAGCGGCTTGTGCTTGATGTGCCGGGCGAAGACCTGCATGAACTGCGGATCGACACGCGCGCCCCATACGGCCAGCGAATGGCCGATGATCCAGAGCACCACGCCGGGAATCCACAGTTGCAGGCCCAGCCCGACGGCGGCGGCCAGCGTGCCGTTGGCAATCGCCACGGTGCGCGGCGCACCGCCCAGCAGGATATGCTCGGTCAGTGCCCGGTGGACGGGAACGGCGAAGCCTGGCGGCAATCCAGTTGAACCGGCGCCCATCAGACGAGCGCTCCGCCGCCGAACGAAAAGAAGGAGAGGAAAAACGAGGAAGCTGCAAAGGCAATCGACAGGCCGAAGACAATCTGCACCAAGCGCCGGAAGCCG
>CAXAYM010000328.1:0-3025 GCA_963973175.1 uncultured Arenimonas sp. | reverse complement strand
AGTGGTTCGCGGGCCTGGGACGCAGCGGCCTGTTCAGCGGCGCGCGCGTGGTGGGTTTCGAGCTCGGCGAGGGCAACGTCGGCACGGTGGGCGGCCAATGGAACCTGGGCCAGGACTGGACGTCCGCTGTGTCGCTGCTGAGCACCGACGGCCAGATCGTGCAGACCCCGACAGGCGTTCCCCAACTTCTGCCCGAGAGCACCGAGGCCATGCATTCGGCGACCCGCTGGCAGAGCGGGGACCACCGCGCCAACATCAACCTGCTGGCCAGTCGCCGGGACGGCATCGATGCCTGGGGACTGTGGGTGGATGCCAACAGTCGCCGTGGCCGTTACACCCACCGCTATGGCCTGTTCAATCTCGAGCCCGACATGGCCTGGGGCGCGCAGCCGGTGATCAACGATTCCCGCGGCGCCTATTACCGGCTCGCCTACCAGCATGCCCGCTGGAACTGGAGCGCTGGCCTGGACCGCGTGGAAAGCATCAGTGGCGCCTCTTTCGAGGGCTGGTACGCCACCGGTTACGCGCGCTACCAATCCAGCCCTTCCCTCGCCTACGGCGGCAGCCTGGCGCTGCGCACCTCGCCTGGCACGGAATCGGCCTCGACCCAGCTGTTCGTCGACAAGACGCTGCGCTGGGGCCAGACCCGCCTGCAGGCGGAACATGCCGCCAGCTCCAGCGGCGGCGGCGATGACGACAGCTGGCAGCTCACCGTCGACCACGCCCTGCCTTTGCGCAAGGGCCGCCGCCTCAGCCTGAGCGCGGCCTACGGCGAACTGTCCTACAACGACCAGCCCGCGGAAGCCGTATTGACGTTCGCCGCCTACGGCGGCCTGGACCTCTCCGAACGCCTCACCCTGGACGGCAGCGCGCGTTGGACCGACGGCGACGCGTTCCGCGGCGCCGATCTCAACCTCAACCTCGGATGGCGTATTTCCAGCCACTGGTGGCTGGTCGGCACGATCTACGAAAACCAGGGATCGCGGCGCTCTCCCTTCGTCATCGACCCGCTGGCGACCGAGCAACCCTTCATCAACCTGCCACGCGACCGGTCGGTGTTCCTGAGCCTGCGCTACGAGCGCCAGGCCGGCACCAGCGCCGGCGTGCTGGGCGGCTCGCCCGGCATGGCGGCCGGCACCGTCAGCGGCAGTGTGTTCCTCGACGAAAACGGCGACGGCGAGCGCTCAGCCTCCGAACTGCCCGCCGCCAACGTCACCGTCCTGCTCGACGGCCGGTATGCCGTGCGCACCGACAGCCAGGGCGAGTTCGAATTCCCGCGTGTCGCCACCGGCGCGCACACGATCGAGGTCGTGCCCGACAACCTCCCGCTGCCCTGGTTCCTGGCCGAGGACGACGAGGACCGGGCCATCGAGGTGCGGGTGCGCGACACCACACGCGTCGACATCGGCGCGAGGCGGCAGCGGTGATGGCGCCCGTCCGGCCACTGCCCCGCAGGCGCGGTCTGGTGCTGCGGCTGCTGGTCCTGGTCCTTGCGGTCGCGCTCGCGGTCAGCCTGCAGGCCGGTGAAGGCAGCGCCGTCCGGAGCGGCGTGGGTGAAGCCCCGGAGACGCCGGCTTCGAGCCCGCGGGCCTGCGTGCCGCGGGTCCTGCTGCGTCACCCGGCCCTGCCGGCCGCGGCTCAGCCCAGGGACGCACTCAGCAACGAAGACAGCAACGGCTGCAGCCGCCCGGCGCGCTCCGGGTCGTAGCGACCAGCGTCCTCGTCCATGTAGCAGGGCTGGGCGATCTCCAGCTGGATCGCCTCCACGCCCTGCACGGGATTGCCGTAGTGGCGCGTGATGTAGCCGCCCTTGAAGCGGCCGTTGGCCACCCAGGTGTAGTCACCCTGCCCCGCCAGCACGGCTTCGAGCCGTGCCTGTGTCGCCGGCGTGCAGCTTTCGCCGCCGGCCGTGCCCAGGTTGAGGTCGGGCAGCCTTCCTTCGAAAAGGAAGGGCAGCATGCTGCGGATGGAGTGCCCTTCCCACAGCACCACCCGGCCGTGGGCAGTGCGCAGCCGCTGCAGCTCGCCGGCCAGCGCCTCGTGGTAGGGCCGCCAGTAGCGCTGGACGCGCTCGCGGACTTCGTCGGGACCCGGCTCGTGTCCAGGCAGGTAGATCGGATCGCCGGTGAACCGGCGCGCCGGGCACAGGCCGGTGGTCTTCTGGCCCGGGTAGAGCGAGACGTCGTCCGGCGGGCGGTTGAGGTCCACCACGTAGCGCGAATAATTCGGGACCAGCACCGACGCTCCCAGCGCCCGCGCGAAATCGTAGAGCCGGCTGACGAACCAGTCGGTGTCCGGCACGCCGCGGGCCGCGTCGGTGACGCGGGCGGCGATGTCCTCGGGCAGCGCGATGCCGTCGTGCGGCAGGCTGACCAGCAGCGGCAGCTCGCCGCGGTGGAGGCTGAAGACGTCGCTCATGCCAGCCAGTCTAGCCGGCGAAGCGCGTGGGCGCGTAAGGCGTCGGGTCGATCGCCGGCGCGCGGCCGGTCATCAGGTCCGCCATCAGGCGCCCGGTGCCGGCGCTCATGCCCATGCCCATCATGCCGTGGCCGACGGCCAGGAACAGGTTGTTGTGGCCGGGCGCACGTCCCAGCATCGGCAGGTCGTCCCAGGTCATCGGCCGCCAGCCGTGCCACTCTTCGCGCCGCGCCGGGCCCGTCGGTTCGACGAGGTATTCGGCGGCACCGCGCTCGAGCGCATCCAGCCGCCGCGGGTTGGCGGCATCGTCGAAGCCGCTGAACTCCATCGTGCTGCCCAGCCGGTAACCATCGTCCCAGGTGGTGACGCACACGCTGCGCTCCTTGAGCACCAGGGGCCGCCGCGGCGCCTGCCGAGGGCGGTCGTAGGTGATCGAATAGCCCTTGCCGGGCTGGATCGGGATCGGCAGTCCCAGGTTCGCGGCGAATCCGGCCGACCAGGCGCCCATCGCCAGCAACACGCGCGCACCGCTGCGCCGGCCCTCGCTGGTCTGCACGGCTTCGATGCCATTGCGGCCGCGTTCGAAACCGTTGACGCGCACGCCTTC
>CAXAYM010000327.1:0-3045 GCA_963973175.1 uncultured Arenimonas sp. | reverse complement strand
TGCACCGGCGAAGCGTGCCTGCAGGTCTTCCAGCGCGAGCGCCGTGTCGCCCTGGGTCAGCGCGATGCGGCCGCGGCCGGTGTCGCCTTCACCGACCAGGGCGATCTCGGCATCGAGGGGCGCGCCGTCGCTGTCGCCGCCGAACCAGTGCGGGGCGATCTGTTCACCCTGCGCATCCAGCGTCCAGGCCTGGCGGCTGCGGCCGTCCTCGATCGCGGCCACCAGGCTCCAGCGCCCGCCAGCGCTACCACTGGCTTCGGCGCGCATGGCCTCCACGTCGCCGCTCACCGAAAGCTGCACTTGCGCGTCCTGTTCGCCCTCGGGCGCCAGCAGCCGCAGCCGCCCGTCGAGTTCGGTGCGGAATTCGTCGCCGGGGAAATAATGGCCCTTCAGGCGGGCGTCGCCCCAATCGCCGTCGCCCTCAAGCCGGCTCACCCGCAGGCCGTCCTGCTCGAACGCCAGGTCGTCGGCCGAGAGACTGTCGACCGCAAACACCAGTTCGTCTCCCCGGGTGATGCGCAGGCCGGACACCGTGGCCGTCTGCGCGGAGAGCTCGAAGGGCAGGGGGATCGTGGGCAGGATTTCCGGCCAGCCCGTCCACGGCTCGGGCGCCTCATCGGACGTGGGTGCCAGCCAGACGTGCACCGCATCGGCTTCCAGCGCATCAAGGCGCAGCGCGCCGGTCAGGAGGGCGCCGGGTCGTGGCGACAGCAGCAGGCGGTCGGCGGTGACGCGGACGCTCTCGCCCTGCCAGCGAACCCCCCGCAGGACCAGCGTACCGCCGAGGCTGCCCTCGGCCGATTCCCAGGTGAGCGCGTCTTCGCCAAGGCGCGATTGCAGCCAGGACAGCGTGACGTCGCGGCCGCCACCGGTCGCGAGCAGCCAGCCCAGGAAGAGCGCCAGCCCTGCGAACAGGGCCAGCACCGCGAGCCCCAGCAAACGCGGCCAGCGGCGGTGGGTCCCTGCGGTGGCCTCGCGCGCCGTCACAGGTCGGGCCCGATGGTGAGGTGCAGGCGGATCGAATTCCGCGCCTCGTCACCCAGGCCATGCGCCAGATCCAGGCGCACCGGCCCCACTGGCGAGCGCCAGCGCACGCCGACGCCGACGCCCACCTGCATGTCGAAGGCGTCGGAATCGAACTCGTCGAAGGCATCGCCGGCATCCACGAACACCGCGCCGCCCCATTCGCGCGTGAACATGCGTTCGAACTCGGCGCTGGCGACCACCAGGTGCTTGCCGCCGATGACGTAGTCGCGGTTGTCGTAGCCGACGAAGTGTTCGCCGATGTCGCGGTAGCCGTAGCCGCGTACGCTCTGGTCGCCGCCGGCATAAAAGCGCAGCAGCGGCGGAAACTGGCCGAACGCATCGGTGACCGTCGTGCCAAGCTCCGCACGCAGCAGGATGCGGTTGCGCCAATCCAGCGACCGCACCCAGTTGGCCTTGGCGCGCGCCTGCAGGAAGTCGATGTCCGAGCCGATGCCGGTGTGGCCACCGCGCAGCTCCAGGTGCAGTGAATGCCCGCGGCGCGGATAAAGCGGATCGTCCGCCACCCGCCAGGTGGCGCTGAGCTGCGGGTACACCAGCGTCGAATAGGCGAGCACGTTGCCGGTGGTGGGGTCGTCGAAGCGTTCGCGCCGGAAATGCAGGCCGGCCACCAGGCTCCAGTCGCCCAGCCGGCCGCTGCGGCTGCCGACCACCTCCAGGACCTCGGAATCGATGAAGTCGATCGGGTCCTGGCGCAGGCTGGCGCTGGCCGTGTACCAGCCTTCGAGCCAGGCAAAGGCCGGGATGCGATAGGCCACGGTGGCTTCGTTGCCGCGCTGCGCCAGCTCGAGGTTCGCCGCCAGCTTGTGTCCGCGGTCGTTCACCCAGCGCCGCTCCAGGCCCCCGGTGACGCCGGCGCCCTTGTCGGTGGAATAGCGCAGGCCGGCGCTGTAGACGCTGCGCTTGGCCGGCGTCAGCTGCACGTCCACCGGCACGGTGGTGCTGCCTTCGACCGGCTCGGCGCGCACGTCGATGCCGGCGAAATAATCCAACGCCGACAGCCGCTGCTGCAGGTCCACCACCCGCGACTGGTGGTAGGGCGCGCCCGGCTCCCAGTCCACCAGTTTTTCCAGCAGGCCGTCGCGGAACTGATGACCGCTGAAGCTGGTTTCGCCCAGGCGGTAGCGTTCGCCCGACTCCCAGGTGAGGAAGATGTCGGCCAGGCCTTCGCCGCGGTCCACCTCGACGCGGTGGACGGGCAGCCTGGCGTCGAAATAACCGCGCTCGCGCAGCAGCGCGTCGATGGTGGCCTTCGAGGCCTCGTACAGGTCGTGGCGCAGCGGCTGGCCGACGCGGGGCCGCAGCCAGCGCAGGCGGCGGGAAATGACGGCGTCCGCAGCGGCTGCGCCGGTGACTTCGATCTGGCGTTCGTCCACGCGCACCGGCTCACCCGGCTGCACGGTGACGATTACCGTGACCGCCTCACCCTCGCGGCGTACGTCGGTTTTCGCCTCGGTAGCGTAATAACCGAAAGGCTCGAGCCCCGTGGCCACCTCGCCGGGCACCTGCCGCAGCAGATAGTCGAGCTGGCCCTCGCCCAGGTTGGCCCGCTGGCGGGCATCGAGCGCCACCAGGGACAGGGCGGCGCGCACGTTGGCCTGTTCGGCTTCGTCCTCCAGGCCCCTGACCTCGACCGCGCGCAGCTCCAGGGCCGCCGCCGGCAAGGCTGGCAGCAGGCCCAGGCACAGGGCGGCAAAAACACGGGGCGGGGGGAAGAAGACCATGTCGGGTCAGGATAACCGCTGCGTCGGGCCCGCCCGGTGACGGCTCGCTTAAGGCGGGGCAGGGACTTGCGCTTGAAATACAAGATAATGATAATGATTCGCATTAGCTAGCCGCTTCGGCCCAGCCAGACGACGCAACGCAGGACCGAAGCATGATCCCCGAGACGCCGACCCCGGTGGCCCCCGCCGCCGCGCGCCCCTTTCCCCGTCCCTCCCTGGTGTCGTTTGCAGTCGCCGCCGCCCTGGCAGCCAGCCAGCCGGCCCTGGCGGAGCCAAC
>CAXAYM010000326.1:0-3048 GCA_963973175.1 uncultured Arenimonas sp. | reverse complement strand
GGAACACCGCGGCCAGCACCGCCGTCGTGGCGATCACCGCGAAGGCCACCTGCTGGGTGCCGCGGCGGGCGGCCACCAGCGGCGGTTCGCCCAGGTCGGCGCGACGCTGCACGTTCTCGAGCACCACGATCGCATCGTCCACCACCAGGCCGATGCACAGCACCAGCGCCAGCAGGGTCAGCAGGTTGATCGAGAAGCCGAAGGCCCACAGGGCGATGAAGGCCGCCACCAGGCACACCGGCACGGTCACCGCCGGGATGATGGCCGCGCGCAGGCTGCCCAGGAACAGGTAGATCACCACCAGCACCAGCGCGATCGCCTCGAACAGCGTCCAGTACACGCGGTTCACCGCCGCGTCGATGAAGATCGTGCTGTCGAAGGCGACGAAGATGTCGGTGCCCTCGGGCAGCGTGTCCTGGATGGCCGGCAGCGCCGCCTTGACCTCGCGGGCGACGTCCAGGCTGTTGGCGGTGGAGGTCTTGATCACGCCCAGGCCGACGTTGGGCTGGCCGTTGCCGCGGAAGTAGGCGCGGCGCTCCGACGAGGCGCGTTCGACCTTCGCCACGTCGCCCAGGCGCACCAGGTAGCCGTCCTCGCCCTTGGCCAGGGTCAGTTTGGCGAAGTCGGACGGATCCTCGTAACCGCGCATCACGCGCAGGGTGAAGTCACGGTCCTGCGACTCGATGCTGCCGGCCGGCAGCTCGACGTTCTCACGGCGCAGGGCGTTCTCGACGTCGTTGACGGTCAGGCCGCGCGCCGCCAGGGCTTCGCGATCGAGCCAGATACGCATCGAATAGCGCTGCCGGCCGCCGACGCGCACCTGGGCGACGCCGTCGATGCTCGACAGCCGGTCCACCACGTAACGTTCGGCGTAGTCGCTGAGCTCGAGCGTGTCGAGCTTCTCGGAGTTCATGTTCAGCCAGAGGATGACGTCGGCGTCGGCCTCGACCTTCTCGATCTCCGGCGGGTCGGCTTCCGGCGGCAGGCGGTCGCCGATGCGGCTGATGGCGTCGCGCACGTCGTTGGCCGCGGCCTCGATGTCGCGGTTGAGCGAGAACTCCAGGCTCACGTCGGCTTCGCCGTTGCGGCTGCGCGACTCGATGACCTCGATGCCCTCGATGCCGGCGACGGCGTCCTCGAGGATCTGGGTGATGCGGGTCTCGACCACCGCCGCCGAGGCGCCCGGATAGGCCACCTCGACCGACACGATCGGCGGATCGATGTTGGGCAGCTCGCGCAGGGTGAGGCGGGTGAAGGCGATCAGGCCCAGCACCACCAGCAGCAGGCTCATCACGGTCGCGAAGACCGGCCGCTTGATCGAGATGTCGGAAAGGATCATGGCGCCGGGGTCACGTCGGCAATGGCGCTGCCGTCACGCAGCTTGACCGCGCCGTCGACCACGATGCGGTCGCCGGCCGACAGGCCGTCGAGGATCTCGACCTCGCCACGACGGCGCTGGCCCAGTTCGACGTCCACCTGCTCCACCGTGTCGTCCGGCTTGACCCGATACACGTGCGCGCTGCGCGAGACCTGGATGACCGAGATTTCCGGCACCACCAGGGCCTGCCGCTCGGGCTGGAAGACTTCGACGGTGAGCAGCATGCCCGGCCGCAGCAGCCGGTCGGGATTGGGCAGGCTGGCGCGCACCCTCACCGCACGGGTGACCGGATCGACGCGCGAATCGATGGTGACCACTTCGCCGGTGAAATCCTGGTCGGGAAAGGCCACGCTGGTCGCATTGATGGCCTGGCCGGGCGCCAGCGCCGAGAGGAGGGATTCGGGCACCGAGAAATCGAGTTTCATCACCGAGACATCGTCCAGGCTGGCGATGGTCGTTCCCGGCGTCACCAGCGTGCCGGGGCTGACCTGGCGAAAACCCAGGACGCCGGCGAACGGTGCCGTGATCACGCGGTCCGAAAGCCGGGCGCGGGTGGCGTCGAGGCGGGCCCGGGCTGATTCCATCGCGGCCCGCTGCGTGTCGAGCTGCCCGGCCGGGATCAGCTTCTGCGCGGCGAGCTGCTGCTGGCGCTGGTATTGCTTCTGGGATTCCCGGAACTCCGCCGCGGCCTCCTCGAGGCCGGCCACTTCGGCGCGCCCGGAAAGATCCACCAGGACGTCGCCGGCCTCGACCAGGTCGCCGTCATCGAAGTTCACCCGCACCACGGTTTCGGTGACCTTGGCGGTGACCAGCACGGACTCGTTGGCCCGCGCCGTACCCAGGGCCTGGATGGTGTCGCGCCAGGGTTTGGGTACGACCTCGACCGTGGTGACCGTGGCCGGCGTCGACGCACGCCCGCCTGTTGGCTCCTCGGCGCAGCCCGCCAGCAGGGCGAGCGCCACCAGGGCGAAAAGGGGGCGCAGGAGCGTGGGGCCAAACCTCATGGCGGGGCGGTGTCCTTGTAAGCAGGGCGACCAGGCAGTGACCCGGCGGCTCGGGGAAAGTTCGCGCCCGGCCATGGCCCGGCGACGCTGGATTGTAAAGGCGCCGCGCCAGCCCGGCGTGCAGGCGGCGCGATGATGCCCCAAATGCAAACGCCGGCACGGGGCCGGCGTTTACATGGGTTGCATCCGGGCGGCCGTCGGGCCGCCGGCGGTGGCTGGATCAGCCCTTCTTCCACTGCCCCAGCGCGGCCAGGCCGTTGTCCCGGGCACGGGCGAACACGGTGTCCTGGGCGGCCTTGACGTTGCCGGCCATGTCCTTGGCCCAAAGCTTCAGGGCCGCCGACTGCATGGCGCGGCCGTAGCTGAAGCTCAGCGGCCAGGGCTTGGCGCCCATCCGGTTCATGGCGTCGAGGTGGGCGGTGGCGTGTTCGTCGCTCTGGCCGCCGGAGAGGAAGACGATGCCCGGCAGGGTCGCCGGCACGGCCGACTTCAGGCAGCGCAGGGTCATTTCGGCGACTTCGTCGATGCCCGCCTGCTCCGGGCAGTCCTTGCCGGACACGACCATGCTGGCCTTGAGAATGGTGCCCTCGAGCATGATGTTGTGCTCGTAGAGCGCGCCGAACAGCGAGCGCAGGGTGACTTCGGTGATTTCGTAGCAGGTGTCGA
>CAXAYM010000325.1:0-3061 GCA_963973175.1 uncultured Arenimonas sp. | reverse complement strand
CCGGCTCAGCGAGGCCGGCATTCCCACCGGCGTGATGTTCGCGCCGGTCATCCCCGCGGTGAACGATGCGGAAATGGAGGCCGTGCTGGCGGCCGCCCGTGAAGCCGGCGCGCAGCGGGCCGGCATGGTCCTGCTGCGGCTGCCGCACGAAGTGTCGCCGATCTTCCGCGACTGGCTCGACGCCCACCTGCCCGAACGCGCCGCCCACGTCATGAGCCTGGTGCGCCAGGCCCGCGGCGGCCGCGACTACGACGCCCGCTTCGGCCAGCGCCAGGCCGGCACCGGCGCCTGGGCACAGCTCGTAGGCCAGCGATTCGATCTCGCCGCGCGCAAGCTCGGATTCACCACGAAGCGGGATTTCACGCTCGACTGCAGCCAGTTCGTCCCGCCCCGCAAACCAGGGCCACAGGGCGAACTGTTCTGAAGCCCGGCCTCAGCCGCCCTTGCCGAAGATCTGCTCGGCGCGGTTGAACAGCACCCAGCTGGTGGCGATGTACTTGTCGCCGCCCTCGGGACGGTTGCCGCGGTGGGTGTGGGTGAAGGCCGCCGGCGCGATCAGCAGGCTGCCGGTGCGCGGCGCCACCTTGCGCTGCTGGTGGAAGAACTCGGTTTCGCCGGCCTGGAAGTCGTCGTTGAGATAGACCGTCCACAGCAGGTGCCGGTGCAGGGTTTCGCAGCCGGGATCGCGCGGATACAGCTCGCAGTGCCAGTAGGGATAACCACCCTCGCCAGCGCGGTAGCGCTGCAGGTTGATGCGGCCGGGTCGGAAGATCGAGCGGATGACGTCGTCGAGCGTGTCGTCGGGGAGCGTCGGGAAATCTTCGGCGACCAGCCGCCGCACTTCGCCCGGATTGGCGCCGTGCTGCACCATCAGCGGCGCGATCAGCGTGTACGGATACTTGCGCAGGTACAGCGCCAGGCCCTTGAGCACCGCCTGCACGAAGCTGGCCTCGACGTCGCGCCATTCTTCCTTGCCGGTGATGCTGATGTCGCGGCTGTGCTTGAGGTCGGGGAAAAGCCCGCCGCCGACCAGGCCCGGCTGGTCCTGCCCGCAGTCCTCGAAGCGCCGGATGATCTGCGCGCAGGCCGCCGCCGGGACGGCGTCTTCGTAGATCTCGATGAAGTCGCCGCCCTGCACCTCAGGCGCCCTGGTCGTGTTCGAGGTGGTAACGCACCGCCTCGGCCACTTCTTCGCGCGAACCCAGGAACACCGGCACGCGCTGGTGCAGCCCGGTCGGCTGCACGTCCAGCATGCGCTGGCGGCCGGTGCTGGCGGCGCCGCCGGCCTGTTCGATGATGAAGGCCATCGGGTTGGCTTCGTACATCAGTCGCAGCTTGCCGCCCTTTTCGCGGCACTTGCTGTCGAGCGGATAGCTGAAGATGCCGCCGCGGGTGATGATCCGGTGCACGTCGGCCACCATCGAGGCCACCCAGCGCATGTTGAAGTCCTTGCCGCGCGGGCCTTCCTTGCCCTGCAGCAGGTCGCCGACGTAACGCTGCATCGGCGGCTCCCAGAAGCGCTGGTTGGACATGTTGACCGCGAATTCCTTGGTTTCCGCCGGCACCTGCACGTCGCGCCGGGTCATCATGAAGCTGCCGATCTCGCGGTCGAGCGTGAAGACATGCGTGCCATGGCCGACGGTCAGCACCAGCATCGTGCTCGGCCCGTAGGTCGTGTAACCGGCGCAGACCTGGGTGTTGCCCGGCTGCAGGAAGTGTTCGTCGCCCGGGGCGGTGACGTCGTCCGGGCAACGCAGCACCGAGAAGATGGTGCCGACCGAGATGTTGACGTCGATGTTGGAGCTGCCGTCGAGCGGATCGAACAGCAGCAGGTAGTTGCCGCGCTGGAAGGCGTCGGGAATCGGCTGGCTGTGGTCCATTTCCTCCGAGGCCAGGCCGGCCAGGTGGCCGCCCCAGGCATTGGCCTCGAGCAGGATGTCGTTGCTGAGCACGTCGAGCTTCTTCTGCGCCTCGCCCTGGATGTTGCCTGTGCCGGCATCGCCCAGCACCCCGCCCAGCTCGCCCTTGCCGATGGCGATCGAAATGGTCTTGCAGGCGCGGGCCACGACCTCGATAAGCAGGCGCAGGTCGGCGTTGATGCGGCCGGCGTGCTGTTCCTCGATCAGGTAGCGGGTCAGGGAAATGGGCTTCATGGGGTTCCTGCGGGGCGGCGGCGGACCCCGGCATTGTCCGGGACCGCGCCGGGCTTGCAAGCGCGGGTGCGCTTGGCGCCACAATCGGACATGGCTCCCGTGAACCCGATTGCCCCCGACACCTTGCCGCTGCTGGCGCTGGCCACCGCCCTGGGCGTCGGCCTGCTGGTGGGCGCGGTGCGGGAGCGGCGACATCCGGACCGCGCCACCTCGGCGGGTTTGCGCACCCACGCGCTGGCGGCGCTGTCCGGGGCCGTGGCGCTGTGGCTGGGCCTGGCGGTGTTCGTGGTGGTGGTGGCGATGGCGGGCCTGTTCGCAGGCATGAGCTACCGCCTGAGCCGCGCCGAAGACCCCGGCCTGACCGGCGAGATCACCCTGGTGCTGACGACCCTGCTCGGCGGCCTCGCCCTCGGCCTGCCGGCGCTGGCCGGCGGCCTGGGCGTGGTGGTCGCCGCGCTCGTGTACCTGAAGGCGCCGCTGCACCAGCTGGCGCGCGAACGCGTCAGCGAGGCCGAGGTCCGAGACGGCCTGGTGCTGCTGGCATCGGCCCTGGTGGTGCTGCCGCTTGTACCCGACCGCAGCATCGGGCCCTTCGACGTCTTCAACCCGGCGATGCTGTGGAAGCTGGTGGTGCTGGTGATGGCGATCAGCGCCCTGGGCCACGTGGCGCTGCGCCTGGTCGGCAATCGTTGGGGCCTGGCGGTGGCAGGATTCTTCGCCGGTTATGTGTCCTCGACCGCGGCGGTGGCGGGTTTTGGCCAGCGGGTGCGGGAAACGCCGGCGCTGCGTTCGCCGGCCGTCGGCGCGGCGATGCTGGCCAACCTGGCCTCGCTGAGCCTGTTCGTCCCGATCCTGCTGGCGGTGTCGCCGGCGCTGTAGACGCCGGGGGCCGTGGTCTGTTGACCCGA
>CAXAYM010000324.1:0-3087 GCA_963973175.1 uncultured Arenimonas sp. | reverse complement strand
CCACGCGCTGCAGATCGCACGCGACATCGTCAGGCACCTCAACCGCCGCAAGCAGCTCCCGGTGGCGGTGCAGGCGCCCAGCGAGCCGCTCTACCCGGCTGAGCAGCTCTATGGCGTGATCCCGAAGGACACCCGCCGCCCCTTCGACATCCGCGAGGTCATCGCCCGCGTCGTGGACGGCAGCGAGTTCCAGGAGTTCAAGGCGCGCTACGGCAAGACCCTGGTCTGCGGCTTCGCGCACATCCACGGCTACCCGGTCGGCATCGTCGCCAACAACGGCATCCTGTTCGCCGAAAGCGCGCTCAAGGGCGCGCACTTCATCGAGCTGTGCAACCAGCGGGACATCCCGCTGGTGTTCCTGCAGAACATCACCGGCTTCATGGTCGGCAAGAAGTACGAAAACGCCGGCATCGCCAAGGACGGGGCCAAGATGGTCACGGCGGTGGCCTGCTCACACGTGCCCAAGTTCACGGTCGTCATCGGCGGCAGCTTCGGCGCCGGCAATTACGCGATGTGCGGTCGCGCCTACGGCGGTCGGTTCCTGTGGATGTGGCCCAATGCCCGCATCAGCGTGATGGGCGGCGAACAGGCGGCCAGCGTGCTGGCCACGGTGAAACGCGACGGCATCGAAGGCGCCGGCAAGACCTGGAGCGCCGAGGAAGAGGAAGCCTTCAAGGCGCCCATCCGCGACCAGTACGAGCGCCAGGGCCACCCCTACTACGCCAGCGCCCGCCTCTGGGACGACGGCATCATCGACCCCGCCGACACCCGCCGCGTCCTGGGCCTGGCCCTCTCCGCCAGCCTCAACGCCCCCATCGAAAAATCCCGCTTCGGCGTTTTCCGCATGTAACCGCACTCCCTGTAGGAGCGCCTTCAGGCGCGAATCCTTGCTTGGCCTGCGGCCAAGAACAACTTCGCGCCTGAAGGCGCTCCTACAGGCCGCAGGTCTATTTGCAGCCGTTGCAGGTGTTGCAGCCGCCGGTGCCGCAGGCGCTGGCGACGGCCTGCATCGGTGGGCGCAATGACTGGCCGAGGCGTCGCAGCCAGGCCGGACGGCCGGGGCGCTCGAGGAAGTACGACAGCCTGGCCTGCGCCTGCCAGGCCAGGCGCGGCGCCAGGCGGCGCAGTACCGACAGGCTGCAGGCCAGCACGATGGCCAGGACCAGCAGCCATTGCAGCAGCGGGCTCACGCCCTTCCCTCCAGGGTCGGCAGCTGGCGGCTCATGACGTCAGCCACGCGGTCAGCTGGTAGGTGATGAGCGAGGCCAGGTAGGCCAGCGCGAACAGGTACACCGTGGCGTAGCCGGCCTGCTTCCAGCTGTTGGTCTCGCGCTTGATCACCGCGATGGTGGACAGGCACTGCGGCGCGTAGACGTACCAGACCAGCAGCGACAGCGCCGTGGCCAGCGACCAGTCGGCGGCGATCAGCGGCGAGAGCTGGGTGATCGCCTCGCTGTCGTTGGCCGCCGACAGCGCATAGACGGTCGCCAGCGCCGCCACGGCGACTTCGCGCGCCGCCAGGCCCGGGATCAGCGCGATGCAGATCTGCCAGTTGAAGCCGATCGGCGCGAAGAAGGGCTCCATCCAGTGGCCGATGCGCCCGGCCAGGCTGTAGTCGATCGCCGGCAGGCTCGCGCCTTCCGGCGGCGCCGGATAGCTGGCCAGGAACCACAGCAGCACCGTGAGCGACAGGATGATGCCGGTCACGCGGCGCATGAAGATGCTGGCGCGCTCCCACAGGCCGATGCCCAGGTCCATGGGGTTGGGCAGGCGGTAGCTGGGCAGCTCGAGCAGCAGCACGTGTTCGCCTTCGGTGTGGCGCACCTTCTGGATCACCCAGGCGGCGCCCATGGCGCTGACGATGCCGGCCACGTACAGCCCGAACAGCACCAGTCCCTGCAGGTTGAACACGCCCCACACCGACTGGTCCGGGATGAATGCACCGATCAGCAGCGCGTACACCGGCAGCCGCGCCGAACAGGTCATCAGCGGCGCCACCATGATCGTCGCCAGGCGGTCGCGCGGATCCTGGATCGAGCGCGTGGCCATGACCCCCGGGATGGCGCAGGCGAAGCTCGAGAGCAGCGGGATGAAGCTGCGGCCGGTGAGTCCGCAGGCCCGCATGGGCTTGTCGAGCAGGAAGGCGGCACGCGGCAGGTAGCCCGATTCCTCCAGCGCCAGGATGAAGACGAACAGCAGCAGGATCTGCGGCAGGAACTCCATCACCGTGCCCAGGCCGGCGAAGATGCCGTCCTGCACCAGGCTGCGAAGTGGCCCTTCCGGCAGCAGCGCGCCGAGGCTCTCGCCCAGGACGCCGATCCAGCCGGCCAGCGTGTCCTGCAGCGGCCCGGCCCAGCTGAAGACCGCCTGGAACATCAGGAACATCACCGCCGCCAGGATCACCAGGCCGAAGACCGGGTGCAGCAGCCAGCGGTCGAGGCGTTCGTCCAGGCGGCTGGTGCGCTCGGGCATGGTCACGGCCTCCGCCAGCAGGGCCTGCACCTGGGCGTGCAGGTCGGCGTGGTCGTCGCCCGGCTCCGGGGCTGCCGGGGTGGCGGCATCGAGCTGGGCCAGCAGGGCCGTGGCGCCGTCCCGTCTCACCGCGATGGTTTCCACCACCGGAATGCCCAGCCGGGCCTGCAGCGCGGGCACGTCGATCACGATGCCGCGGCGCCGGGCCTGGTCCATCTGGTTCAGCGCCAGCACCATCGGCTTGCCCAGCCGCCGCACCTCCAGCGCAAAGCGCAGGTGCAGGCGCAGGTTGGTGGCGTCGGCGACGCACACGAGGACGTCGGGCACCGGTTCGCCTGGCAGCTCGCCGTGACAGACGGCCCGGGTGATGGCTTCGTCGGGGCTGGTGGCGTCCAGGCTGTAGGCGCCCGGCAGGTCAAGCACGCGCACGCTGCGTCCAGCCGGTGTGCGGAACTGCCCTTCCTTTCGTTCGACGGTGACGCCGGCGTAGTTGGCCACCTTCTGGCGGCTGCCGGTGAGGCGGTTGAACAGCGCGGTCTTGCCGCAGTTCGGATTGCCCACCAGGGCGATGTTCAATGCGCTCATTTGCCGGCGGGAACCTCGAGCTTCACCCGC
>CAXAYM010000323.1:0-3087 GCA_963973175.1 uncultured Arenimonas sp. | reverse complement strand
TCTCCGAGATCTCCCGCTCGCTCAAGGCCCTGGCCAAGGAGCTCAACGTGCCGGTGATCGCGCTGTCCCAGCTCAACCGCGGCCTGGAGTCGCGCACCGACAAGCGCCCGGTCATGGCCGACCTGCGCGAATCCGGCGCCATCGAGCAGGACGCCGACATCATCATGTTCATCTACCGCGACGAGTACTACCACAAGGATTCGGCCGACAAGGGCCTGGCCGAGGTGATCATCGCCAAGCAGCGTTCCGGCCCCACCGGCACCATCAAGCTCAAGTTCTTCGGCGAGTACACCCGTTTCGACAACCTGGCCCGGGACAGCGTCGGCAGCTTCGAATAGGCCGGCTGCCCGCGCAGCGCCACACTTCGCCCGCGGCCGGCCCCTCGCGCGGGCTGGACGCGGGCTAGAATCGCCGGCATGAGCTCCGCCGCCGACCGCGACGACATCTTCGCCCAGCGACCCACCCGCATCCGCGTGGACCTGGACGCCATCAGCCACAACCTGCGCGTACTGGCGGGCCACGCCGGCGTGCCGGTGATGCCCATCGTCAAGGCCAACGCCTATGGCCATGGCCTGGTGCCCGTGGCGCGGCACCTGCAGGCCCAGGGCGCGGAACGGCTCGGCGTGGCCTTCCTGGAGGAGGGAATCGCCCTGCGGCGGGCCGGCATCAGGTTGCCGGTGCTGGTCATGGGCGGCATCTTTGGCCCCCAGGCCGCCCAGTTCATCGAGCACGACCTGGAAATCACGGTGTCCTCCATCGACAAGCTGCGACAGGTCGAGGCCGCGGCCGACGCCCTGGGGCGTCGGGCCGCCATCCACCTGAAGGTGGACACCGGCATGGAGCGCATCGGCGTGCACAGCTACCGCGCCGGGCCCTTCATCGAGGCAGCGCTGGCCTCGCGCCGCTGCGACATCCGCGGCATCTACTCGCACCTGGCCAGCGCCGACGACCCCGACTCGCCGGCCACGGACCGGCAGCTCGCGCGTTTCCTCGAGGCCTGCGCGCACTTCGAGCGGCTCGGGGCACCGATGCCGCTGCGGCACCTGGCCAACTCCGGCGGCGTCCTGCATTTCCCGGCGAGCCACCTGGACATGGTGCGTCCGGGCATCTCGCTCTACGGCGTGCTCCCCGATGCCGGCGCGCGGCCGCCTGTGGCGCTGCGGCCCGCGCTGTCGCTGATTTCCCAGGTGGTCTACTTCAAGGTCGTGCCGGCCGGCGAGCCGGTGAGCTATGGCGGCACCTGGGCGCCGGCGGCCGACACCCGCGTCGTGACGGTGCCCATTGGCTATGGCGACGGCTACCCGAGGGCGCTGTCCTCGCGCGGCGAGGTGCTGGTGCGCGGGCAGCGCAAACCCATCGTCGGCCGCATCTGCATGGACCAGTTCATGGTGGACCTGGGCCCGGACGGCACCGCCTACAACGAGGACGAGGTCGTGCTGATCGGCGAACAGGGTGGCCAGCACATCCGCTGCGAGGACGTTGCCGAGGCCGCCGGCACCATCCCCTACGAAATCCTGGTGGGCCTGAACGGCCGCATCCCGCGCGAATACCGCGGCGGCTGAGCCGCCTTCCCGCCGCCTGCACGGCGGCGCCGGCAAGCTGCGCGCATGCCAAAGCCCCTGCGACACCTGGTGCTGGTCCTGGGCGACCAGCTGCACCACGAATCGGCGGTGTTCGACGATTTCGACCCCGCCACCGACGCGGTCTGGATGGCCGAGGTCGCCCACGAGGCCACCCAGGTGTGGTCCGGCAAGCCGCGCATCGCCCTGTTCCTGGCCGCCATGCGCCGTTTCCGCGATGCGCTGCGCGAAAAGGGCTGGACCGTTCACTACCGCGCGCTGGATGCCCACGAAGCCCCCGATCTCGACACGGCGCTGGCCGAAGACCTCGACGCGCTGCGGCCGGACAAGGTGCTGGCCGTGCGCCCGGGCGACTGGCGCCTGGCCCGCTCGTTGCCCGCCACCTGCCGCGGCGCCGGGGTGCGCTGGGCCGAACGGCCCGACCGGCATTTCTACTGCGATGGCGACGATTTCGCCGGCTGGGCCCGCGGTCGCCGCGAGTGGCGCATGGAGCACTTCTATCGCTGGCTGCGCAAGCGCGAGAATGTGCTGATAGCCGAGGGAAAACCCGTCGGCGGCCGCTGGAATTTTGATGCCGACAACCGGGGCGCCTTCGACCGCCGGGGTCCGGGCCTGCTGCCCGCCCCCAGGGCCTTCCCGCCCGATCCGGCGACCCGCGAGGTGCTGCATCTCGTCTCGAAGCGCTTCGCCGGCCACCCGGGCCAGCTCGAGGATTTCGACTGGCCGCTGGACCCGGCCCAGGCCCGCGAAGCCCTGGCCGATTTCATCCGCCACCGGCTTCCGCTGTTCGGTCGCTACCAGGACGCGATGTGGGCCGGCGAACCCTGGCTCTACCACTCGCGCCTTTCGGCCGCGCTCAACCTCAAGCTGCTCGACCCGCGCGAGGTGGTGCAGGCGGCGCTCGACGCCCATGCCGCCGGCGAGGTGCCCATCGAGGCAGCGGAGGGTTTCATCCGCCAGGTCCTGGGCTGGCGCGAGTACGTGCGCGGCGTTTACTGGCAGCGCATGCCGGAATTCCTTGATGACAATGCGCTGGACGGCGACCAGCCGCTGCCCGCCTTCTACTGGACCGGTGACACCCAGGCCGCCTGCCTGCGCGACGTGCTCGGCCACACCCTGGGCCGGGGCCACGCCCACCACATCGAGCGCCTGATGGTGCTGGGCAATTTCGCGCTGCTGCTGGGCGTGCGCCCGCGGGAACTGCATGCCTGGTTCCTGGCCGTCTACGTGGACGCGGTCGAGTGGGTGGAGCTGCCCAACGTGCTGGGCATGGCCCTGTATGCCGATGGCGGCCGGATGGTCAGCAAACCCTATGTCGCCAGCGGCAAGTACATCCAGCGCATGTCCAACCACTGTGCCGGCTGTCGCTTCGACCCCGGGCAGGGCAGCGGCGAGAGCGCCTGCCCCTTCACCACGCTGTACTGGGATTTCCTGGCCCGCCACGAGGACCGGTTCGCCAGCCACCCGCGCACCGCGCTGCAGTGGTCGCAGCTCAGGCGCAAGCCGG
>CAXAYM010000322.1:0-3099 GCA_963973175.1 uncultured Arenimonas sp. | reverse complement strand
GAAACCCGGGTGCTGCCGACCCGCACCGACGGCGCCGAGCCGGTGCGGCTGCCACCCGGGCACAGCCTGAGCCTGCGTTTCGCCATGGTCAGCATGGAAAGCGGTGCCGAGTTCCGCTACCAGCTTCACGGCGTCACCACCGACTGGAGCGAGTGGGCCGACCGCGACCTTTTCATCCGCGCGCTGCCGCCCGGCGACTACGCGCTCGAAGTACAGGCGCGCACCGGCACCGGCCGCCAGCCCCCGGCGATGACCTACCGTTTCAGGGTGCTGCCTTTCTGGTACCAGCAGTGGTGGGTCCAGGCCCTGGCCGGGCTGGCCGTGCTCGGGTTCGCCGTGGCGGTGGCGCTGTGGCTGGTGCGGCTGCGCACCGAGCGGTTCCTTGAAGCCAACCGTCGCCTCGAGGCCCGCATCGCGGAACGCACGCACGAGCTCGAGGACGCCAACCGCAAGCTGGCCGAACTGGCCACCGAAGATGCACTCACCGGCGTCGCGAACCGCCGGGCGCTGGAAAACGGCTTGCGCCGCGAATGGTACCGCTGCCTCGACCAGCGCCGGCCCCTGAGCGTGCTGATGATCGACGTCGACCACTTCAAGGCCTACAACGACGCCCACGGCCACCTAGAAGGCGACGTGCAGCTGCGCGGCATCGCCCAGCGCCTGGCGCAGCAACACGATCCCCAGCGGGAGCTGCTGTCGCGCTACGGCGGCGAGGAGTTTGCCCTGCTGCTGCCCGGCGTCCACGCCGCGGAGGCGCAGCGGCGCGCGGAAACCATCCGTGCGGCGATCGCGTCCAGCGACGCCGGGATGACCGTCAGCATCGGCGTCGCGGGCGCCGTGCCGGAAGTGCAGGCCGAACCCGACAGCCTGCTGCGCCGGGCCGATGCGGCCCTTTACGAAGCAAAACGCGCCGGCCGCAACCGGGTCGCGGCCGACGCGGGTGGAGAGGCCGGCTGAGTCGCCGGCCGGCGGTGCTCAGGCTTTCTTGATCAGGCCGATGATCGCCAGCAGCAGCACCGCGCCGATGAAGGCCGTGATGAACACGCCGATGTCGCCGCCAAAGCTGATGCCCAGCTTGGGCAGCAGCCAGCCGCCGAAAAACGCGCCGAGCACGCCGACGACCATGTTGACCAGGATGCCGAAGCCACGGCCTTTCATCACCAGGCCGGCAAGCCAGCCGGCCAGTGCACCGATAATCAGGAATATGAGCAGGTTCATGCGGTTACCTCGCTTCAGGAACGGTGAGTGGAGTCGTCGCCGCGTGCCGCTTTGCGCGCTTCCGCCTGCTCGCGCAGCTGGCGGAGTTCTTCCGGCGTCATGATGTGGCTGGCGTCACGCGTCGCACTGGCGATGCGTGAATTGAGCCAGCCAAGCAGGAAGGCCACCATCAGCGCCAGCGCCCCGGCCAGGAAGATCAGGACGCCGAACGTGGGCATGGAACGCATCATGGCCAGGCCGAGGCAGGCCAGCGAACCGAGCAAATAAAGCCAATGCATGGGTCACCTCGCGGGTTTGCCGGGAGTGTAGCCCAAGCCGGCGGCGAGTCCAGCCGCCGGGCTCAGAGCAGGGGGGAAAGCAGCCGGGTGGCGTTGTCGGCCAGGCGTCGCAGGAAGGGCTGCGGCGGGTCGTCTGACTTCACTTCCCGGCAGTGGGACAGGGTCGATTCCATTTCCTTCTCCAGCTCGGCGGCAACGTCGCGGTCGTGCAGCAGCAGGCTCAGTTCGAAATTGAGCCGGAAGCTGCGGTGGTCGAAGTTGGCGCTTCCGATGATGCAGGTGTCCTCGTCCACCAGCAGTGCCTTGGTGTGCAGCATCCGTGGCTGGTACTCGTAGAGGCGTACGCCGGCCGCCAGCAGTTCCTCGTAGTACGAGCGCGCCGCGGCGCTGACCAGGATCGAGTCGCTTTTCGCCGGCACCACCACGCGAACGTCCAGCCCGCGCAGGGCCGCGGAGGTGAGCGCCATGCGCGCGGCCTCGCCGGGCACGAAATACGGCGTCACCAGCCAGACCCGGTGGTCGGCCTGGTGGATCGCCTCGACCTTGACCCGGTGGATCGACTCCCACACCGAGTCCGGCCCCGAGGGCAGCGCGTGCGCCAGCAGCTTGCCCTCGCGCGGCTCGGGCCAGAGCTTCTCGTCGCGCAGCGCGGTGCCGGTACCGTAGTGCCAGTCCTCGAGGAAGGCCAGCTGCAGCCAGCGCACGATCGAGCCTTCGAGTCGCATGTGAAGGTCGTGGAAGGCTTTCGGATTGACCGCCTCGTTTTCCTCGTCGGTGACATTGATGCCGCCGGTGAAGGCGATGCAGCCGTCGACGATGACGATCTTGCGGTGGTTGCGCAGGTTGATGCGCGGTCGCCACAGCCAGCGCAGCTTGACCGGATGGAACCAGCAGACCTCCGCGCCGGCGTCCACCAGCGGCGCCAGGAAGGCCTTTGACGCCTTTGCTGATCCGAAGGCGTCCAGGAGCAGGCGAACCCGCACGCCTTCCCGCGCCTTGGCCACCAGCGCGTCGCGCAGCGGGGTACCGGTCTCGTCCGGCTCGAAGATGTAGTACTCCAGGTGCAGGTGGTGTTTCGCGCCGGCAATCGCTTCGTGCAGGGCAGCGTACGTGGCCTTGCCGCCGACCAGGAGCTTCACCTCGGCGGCGCTGCTGGGCGCGAAGTGGGTGATGGACTGGGCCAGGTGGGAGAGGGTGGCGCAGTCGTCGCTGGTGACCAGGTCGGGCGGCAGCACGGGTTCGAGGCTGCGCCGCGACAGGCTGCGCCGCCGGCGCTGGCGCACGATGCGCTGCGGACCAAGGAAGTGGTAGATCAGCAGGCCTATCCACGGCAGGGCCGCCAGCGACAGCACCCAGCTCAGGGTCGCGATCGGCTCGCGCTTCTGCATCACGATCCAGCCGGCCATCACCGGCACATACAGGACCCAGAGGCCGATCAGCCAGGGCCTGAGGGTGTCCCACTCGAACGAGAAATCCATGGAGGCTCCCTGCGGTCTCGCCGGACGAGACGCGCCGGCGGCAAACTTGGCCCCATGATGGCATCAAACCCGCCCAAGGGCCGAGGCGCCGGCGGCAACCGCGAGGGCCGTTTCGCGGTCACCAC
>CAXAYM010000321.1:0-3102 GCA_963973175.1 uncultured Arenimonas sp. | reverse complement strand
TCCGGATGCTGCTGGAGTCCATGGGTGAACCCCTGTTGTCCACCAGCCTGGTGCTGCCGGACGAAGAACATCCGAACAGCCACGAGGCCGAGCAGGTCGCTGAAAAATGGTTGCGTTGGGTCGACGTGATGCTGGACGCCGAGGACTGCGAACCCGGCCCCACCAGCATCGTCGACTGCACGGGCGAGCAGCCCGAGGTCATCCGCCAGGGTTTCCATCCCGTGGCGCTTTAGCACCCGAACACCCGGGCCGGAGGGGCCCCCGCTCGATGAGAGCCCACGAACATTGCATGAGCCGCCGATGAGCGAACCGATCGCGCAGGACGCCGCGCGCGCCCCGCAGCCCCAGCAGCAGGAAATGCCGCTGGCGCTGGTGAAGGGCCAGCCGGTGCTGCAGATGCCGCAGGACCTGTACATCCCGCCGGATGCGCTCGAGGTGTTCCTCGAGGCCTTCGAAGGGCCACTGGACCTGCTGCTCTACCTGATCCGCCGCCAGAACCTGGACATCCTGGACATCCCCGTCGCCGAGATCACCCGGCAGTACGTGGACTACATCGGGGTCATGCAGGACATGCGCTTCGAGCTGGCCGCCGAATACCTGGTGATGGCTGCGATCCTGGCCGAGATCAAGTCGCGCATGCTGCTGCCGCGGCCGCCGGCTGAGGAAGGCCACGAAGCCGATCCTCGCGCCGAACTGGTCCGCCGGCTGCAGGAATACGAGCGCTACAAGAAGGCCGCCGAGGACATCGACCAGCTCGACCGGCTCGACCGCGACACCGCCCTGGCCTCCGTGCACGTGCCCGACCGCAGCGCGGTCAAGGCGCCGCCCCCGGTGGAACTGGCCGAGATGCTGCTGGCCCTGCGCGACGTGCTCAAGCGCGCCGACCTGTACACGCACCACGCGATCCGGCGCGAGGCGCTGAGCGTCCGCCAGCGCATGGGCGAGGTGCTGAGCCGGCTTTCGGACCGCCAGTTCCACGGTTTCGAAACCCTGTTCACGGTCGAGGAAGGCCGCCTGGGCGTGGTGGTCACCTTCCTCTCCATCCTCGAGCTGGCCAAGGAACAGCTGCTCGAGATCGTGCAGGAAGCGCCGCTGGCGCCGATCTACGTCAAGTCGCTGGCCGCCGGCGACGACGACACCGACGTCGAGGCAGCCCTGCCCGAGCCGACCTCCGACGACACCGGCGCCGACGCGCCGAACGACTGAACCCAGACCCGCGAGCCCCATGGACCAGACCCTGATCCGACACATCGTCGAGGCCGCCCTGCTGGCGGCGCCGCAACCGCTCACCCTGGCCCAGCTGGCCGGCCTTTTCCCCGAGGACGAGCCCGCACCCAACGGCAGCATCCAGCAGGCGCTGGACGAACTGCGCGAAGCCTGTGCCGACCGTGGCGTCGAGCTGGTCGAGGTGGCCTCGGGCTTCCGCTTCCAGGTCAAGGCCGCCGTGCACCCCTGGGTGGCGCGGCTGTGGACCGAGCGCCAGGCCAAGTACACCCGCGCCACGCTCGAAACCCTGGCGCTGATCGCCTACCGCCAGCCGATCACCCGCGGCGAGATCGAGCAGATCCGCGGCGTGGCGGTCAGCACCAACACCGTCAAGCTGCTCGAGGAACGCGAGTGGGTGCGCGTGGTCGGCCACCGCGACGTGCCGGGCAAGCCGGCGCTGTTCGGCACCACCAAGGCCTTCCTCGACTACTTCGGGCTCAAGAGCCTGGACGAGCTGCCGCCGCTGGCGGAGCTCAAGGACATCCCCGAACTCGAGCCGCAGCTGCCCTTCGACACTCCCGCCGGCGTCGCCGCCGCGGCCGTGGCCCAGGACATCGCGGCCCAGGCCCCTGAAGCCAACTCCCCTGAACCTGAATCTGAAGAGGCCGGCGAAGACGCCGCGCCGGAGCAATCGTCATGAGCAACACCCCGAAGAAAGTCCTTTCCCTCAAGGAGAAAGGCAGCCAGCCCGCCGCCGCCAAGGCCGAAGAGCGCCTGCACAAGGTGCTGGCCCAGGCCGGCCTGGGCTCGCGCCGCGCCCTGGAGGACCGGATCGCCCAGGGCCTGGTGAAGGTCAACGGCGAAGTCGCCCGCACCGGCCAGTCGGTCTGCAGCGGCGACCGCGTCGAGCTCGACGGCAAGGTGTTCGTCGCCAGCGCGCTCACCGAACCGGCGCGCGTGCTGCTGTACAACAAGCCCGAGGGCGAAGTGACCACGCGCGACGACCCGGAAGGTCGCCCGACCGTGTTCGAAGCCCTGCCCCGCCTCAAGGGCTCGCGCTGGATCGCGGTCGGCCGCCTGGACATCAACACCACCGGCCTGCTGCTGCTCACCACCGACGGCGAGCTGGCCAATGCGCTGATGCATCCTTCCTCCAACATCCAGCGTGAATACGTCTGCCGCATCCACGGCGAGGTCGGCGACGAGGTCGTGAAGCGCCTGGCGAAGGGCGTCGAGCTCGAGGACGGCATGGCGAAATTCGACTCGATCGAACGCATCGGCAGCTCCGATTCGCATGCCTGGTTCAACGTCGTGCTCAGCGAGGGCCGCAACCGCGAGGTCCGCCGCCTCTGGGAATCCCAGGGTTTCCAGCTCAGCCGGCTCAAGCGCGTGCGCTACGGCTCGACCCCGCTGCCGCGCCCGCTCAAGCGCGGCCACAGCGAAGAGCTGGCGCCGGAACAGGTTGAAAAGCTGCGCGCCCAGTTCAAGCTTGAGGACAAGCCGGCGGTGCTGACGCTGCAGCCGGTCATCGGCCAGCGCAAGTCGCGGCCGACCGAGATCCGCGTCGGCAAGGACCGCAAGCAGGCGTCCTACGTCAATGGCTCGATCGACGACGAGGCCCGCGAGCTGCGCCGTTTCGACCACGTGCGCGAAGAGCCGCGTGGCCGTGGCCGCGGTCGCCCCGGCGGCGGCGCCGGTGCCGGCAAGGGCAAGCGCGGCCCCGGCCGCGGCGCCGGTGCGCGCGACGACAATTTCGGCAACCGCATCGGCGGACCGGGCCAGGGCCCGGCCGGTGCCAAGCGCGGCAAGCGAAAGGGGCCGCGCGGTGACGCGCAGCCGACCCACCACGGCGGCCACGACGCGAATCCGGCCGCCCTCCGCAGCTGGTACGTGCCC
>CAXAYM010000320.1:0-3113 GCA_963973175.1 uncultured Arenimonas sp. | reverse complement strand
CGCCGCCAGCGACTGGCGGCGGACCCAGGCGTATTCCTGGCGCGACAGCCCGGTCTGGTTGACACCCTTGGCCTGGGCGGCACGCAGTCGCGCCAGCAGGGACGAGGTTTCGCCAAACACGGTTCCCAGGTCCTGCAGCGAAGGCTGGCGGGCACCGCTGGCACGTTCGCTCGCGGCCGCCTGGCCCTCTCGGGCCAGGCGCGCCGGGTCCGGTCCCATCTCGGCGGCCACCACCTTCTGCACGGCGACGAAGGCCGCGACCTGTTCCGGCGACATGCGGCCGTCCGCGGGCGGATCGAACGGCGCCTGGTTGCGGATGTCGTCGCCCAGGTCGACCGCGCTGACCCAGGTCTTGGCGCCTTCGACGCCGGCATGCCACATCGGCCGCAGCACGAACCACCAGGCGGCCACGGCGCCGACCGCAAGCACCAGCATCACCACCAGGCATCCCACCAGGAATTTCTTGGCCGCCATGTCCTTTTCCTCCCTAGCCCGCGGCCGAGGATAGTCGCGGGCGCACGTGAACGGCTAGAGTCCGCGCCATGGAACACGAGGTGATCATCATCGGCGGGGGTGCCGCGGGCCTGATGTGCGCGCTCACCGCCGGGCGCCGCGGGCGGCGGGTGCGCGTACTCGAACACGCCAACCGCTGCGGCAAGAAGATCCTGATGTCGGGTGGCGGTCGCTGCAACTTCACCAATACCGGCACCACGCCCGCCAACTTCCTTTCGGCCAATCCGCACTTCTGCAAGTCGGCGCTGGCGCGCTACCGGCCCGAACACTTCATCGCGATGGTGGACGCGCATCACATCGCCTGGCACGAGAAAGAGTTGGGCCAGCTGTTCTGCGACGACTCCTCGAAGCAGATCGTCGCGATGCTGCTGGCCGAATGCGCTGATGCCGGCGTCGTGATCGATACGTCCTGCCCTGTCGAAACCGTGGCTTCCGGGCCCGGGGGTGGCTTCGTACTGCACACCGGCAAGGGAACGCTGGAGGCGGAATCCCTGGTGGTCGCCACCGGCGGGCTGTCGATCCCGAAGATGGGCGCCACCGGCTTCGGCTACGAACTCGCGCGACAGTTCGGACACGCCGTGCTGCCCACGCGCGCCGGCCTGGTGCCGCTGACGCTCAGCGGCAAGCACCTGGAGCACTACGCCGACCTCGCCGGCGTCTCCGTGCATGTCTCGGCGCGCTGCGGCAAGGCGCGATTCGACAACGCGATGCTGTGCACCCACCGCGGGCTCAGCGGACCGGCCATCCTGCAGGTGTCCTCGTACTGGGAACCGGGCAAGGAGCTGCTGCTCGACCTGCTGCCCGAACACGACATCGAAGCCTGGCTGCTCGAACGTCAGCGCGAACAGCCCGCGGCCGAATTGCGCACGGTGCTGGCCGACGTCTTCCCGAAACGTTTCGCGCAGCGACTGTGCGAGGTGTGGTTCACCAGCAAGCCGGTGCGCCAGTACAGCCACGCCGAACTGCCGGCGATCGCGCGCCAGCTGGCGCACTGGCCCATCATCGCCAGCGGCACCGAGGGCTATCGCACCGCGGAAGTGACCCTGGGCGGCGTCGACACCGACGGTGTGTCTTCAAGCCGCATGGAATCGAAGACCGTGCCCGGCCTTTATTTCATCGGCGAAGTGCTCGACGTCACCGGCTGGCTGGGCGGCTACAACTTCCAGTGGGCCTGGGCCAGCGGCCACGCGGCCGGCAGCGTTGCCTGAGTGGCGCAATCGGTCGCCGTTTCGCGTTAAGTTGCCCATACCCCGGAAAACAGGAGCTCGCCCATGCCCCGGAACACGCGCCGCGCCACGCTTCCCGCGCTCGCCCTGCTCTGCCTGGCCACCGGCCTGGCGCAGGCCCAGGAAGCCGCCCAGGAACAGGCCATCATCGTGCTCGATGCCTCCGGTTCGATGTGGGGGCAGATAAATGGCAAGCCCAAGCTCGAGATCGCGCGCGAAACCCTGGCCACCGTGCTCAAGGACACGCCCGACACCATGGCGCTTGGCCTGATGGCCTATGGCCACCGCGAAAAGGGCAACTGCGACGACATCGAGCTGGTGGTGCCCGTCCGCACCGGCAGCGCCGGGGACATCGCCACCGCCGCGGCGAAAATGAAGTTCCTGGGCATGACGCCGCTGTCGGAATCGGTGGCGCGCGCCGCCCGCGAGCTGCGTTTCACCGAACAGAAGGCCACGGTCATCCTGATCACCGACGGCCTGGAGACCTGCAAGGCCGACCCTTGTGCGCTGGGCAAGGAGCTCGAGGAATCGGGCGTGGATTTCACCGCCCACGTCGTCGGCTTCGGCCTCAGCGCCGAAGAGGGCAAGCAGGTGGCCTGCCTCGCGGAGAACACCGGCGGCCGTTACCTCGCCGCCAATGACGCCGACGGCCTGGCCGCGGCGCTGACCGAGACCGTCGTGGCTGCGCCGCCCGAGCCGCCGGCCCCGGAGGCCACGCTGGACGCTCCGGACAGCGCGCCGATGTCCTCGCGCATCCTGGTCACCTGGACTGGCCCGGCACACCAGTACGATGACGTCCAGGTCTTCGCGCCCGGCGAACGCGGCGGTCGCGGCAAGGTCATCGATGCCCAGCGCGTGATCGCCGACAAGCGCGTCGACCAGAAGCAGGTCGAACTGGTGGCGCCTGCGAAGCCCGGCGACTACCTGCTGCGCTACTACCACGGCGCCCAGAGCAAGGTCATCGCCACCCGTCCGATCACCATCACCGAAGCCGAGGTGGGCCTGGTGGCACCGGCGGAGGTGAGCATCGCCAGTCGCTTTGAAGTCACCTGGATCGGCCCGGGCGAGCAGTACGACGAAGTGCAGGTTTTTGCGCCCGACCAGCGCGGCGGCCGCGGCAAGGTCGTCGACAACCAGCGCGTGCAAAGCGCCAGGACCTTCGCGCAGCGAACCGTCAGCCTGACCGCCCCGGCCACGCCGGGCGACTACGAGCTGCGCTACTACAACGGGCACAACAGCGCCGTCCTGGCGACGCTGCCGTTGAAGGTGGTGGACGCCGAGGTCGCGCTCCAGGCACCCGAGCAGGTGGACATGGCCTCCACCTTCGTCGTCACCTGGACCGGTCCCGGTGCCCAGTACGACGAAGTGCAGGTC
>CAXAYM010000319.1:0-3121 GCA_963973175.1 uncultured Arenimonas sp. | reverse complement strand
CTGGCGCTGCGGCGTCGAGCCGCAGCAGCGCCAGCCAGAAGTCGAGCATGCGCCGGTCGGAAAAGTTGATGCTTATCTTGCCGCGTTCGTCCTGCACGGCGAAAACGGTGCTGCCCACGCCACGGTAGGGGCTGCCATCGAGCCTGATTTCGTTGCCCAGCGGCGTATAGGAAGGCACCTCGCTGCCCGGCTGCCAGGGCACGATGCCGCCGTTGGAAACCACCACGGCATCGTCGATGGTCTGCCCGCCGAAGGTCTGGCGCCGCGACACCGCGAGGTAAAGAAAGGTCGCGCGCGTGGACTCGGCGTCCAGGCTGGCCTGGAACTGCGCGTTGGCGCGGGCCTGGTCGGCGACCGCGCGTTCGACGTTGGCCGCGATCGCGGCCGCCAGCAGCGACAGCACGACCAGCGCGGCCAGCACGAGCAGCAGCACGAACCCGGGCGCGCGACGCGTCATTCCTGCTCCGTCTGGAAGGGGCTGTACAGGGCTTCACGCGGTCCGAGCACCGCCACCGGACTCAGCCGCCGGCCACCCGCGGTCTCCCGCACCCAGGCCACGGCCGCCGGCAGCGCCGGCGCGGTGCCCAGCCGGGGCGGCCACTGCGCATGCCATTCACCCTCGCCGTCGAAGTAGGCGAAACCCGACAGCCCTTCGGGTGCCGGAAACACCACCGCGTCGCCGCCGGACTGGCGATAGCTAAGCTCCTTCCTGCCCGGCTCCCAGCGCCAGGCCACGCCGGCGGGCACGCCCGCGCCGCCCCGCAGGGGCAGCAGGCTGGTGCCACGGAAACCGGTGGCGTCGCCTTCGAAGGCGGGCGCGCCGGCCCGGCCAGGTCCCGGGGCTTCCCGCACCACGCGCAGTCCGGCGACGCTCTCGGCGAACCAGTGCCGCACCAGCGCCGCCTCGCGCACCTGGAAGGAGCGATCGGCCACGCGTTCGTTGGCGACGCGGAAAACGGCGAGCGCATCGAAGACCAACGCCACCAGCAGGCCGACAAGCATCAGCACCACCAGCATCTCGACCAGGGTGAAACCCCGCCGGCGCTTCATTCGTCGTCCCTCGCGATGCGTACCTGTTCGAAGCCGACGAGGCGCACCCGGAAACGGGTCAGCTCGGTGGCGTCGGCAACCACCCAGGCTTCGGTGTCGTAAAGCGCGACGTCGAACAGGCTGGCGTATCCGGCCTGGCTGAGCCCGGTACGGCGGGGTTCGATGGGATTGGCCTGCCAGTAGAGCATGTAGTCGCCGAGCACCCGCTCGCCTTCGGGTTCGGCCATCGGGTTGACGTCGCGCAGCGCTTCGAGGGCGTCGCGGGCGACGTCCAGCCGGCGCGATTGCACGTCGACGCGCGACAGGGCCGCCAGGCTGGTGGCCTGCCACTGGTAAAGCGCCAGCGCACCCATCGCGAACACCACCATCGCGACGATGGCCTCGAGCAGGGTGAAGCCGGCGGCGTGGCGTCGCTTCATGGCGCCGCTCCGCCCTCGTCATCGGCGGCGCCAGAGGCGCGCCGGCGCAGCCGGCAATCCGGGGACAGCACGTCGTAGTCGCGGCGACTCGCGTCGTGCACCAGCCGCAGCGCACCGGCCTCGCAGAAACCGTTGCTGCGCACGACCAGCGGCGACAGCCACTCGATGCCGGCACCTTCGATCACGATCGGGGGCACGGCCGCCGGCCATGCCGCTTCACCGCCCAGGTGCAGGGTGACGCCGGCCGCGCGCGCCTGCAGCGGCAGCCGCGCGACCTGCTGTTCCAGCTCCTGGGCGGCGACCCGCAGGCGCCAGGCGTCGATGCCCCGCGACACCGCGGGCGCCACGAGGGCGGCCAGGGCACCCAGCAGCACCAGCACGACCAGCAGCTCCAGCAGCGTGAACCCCTGTCCGGGCCGGCGCATGGTCAGGGCTTGGGCAGGTAGCCCACGTCCGCGTCGTACGCTTCGCCGCCGTTCTCACCGTCGGCGCCGGTGGAGTACAGGGTGATCGGCTGAGTTTCGCTGGGCACCGGGGCATAGCGGTAGGGATTGCCCCACGGGTCGGCCGGCACGCCGTCGTCCAGGTAGGGGCCTTCCCAGCGCTCGCCGATGCGCTCGTCCGCCGGCTTGGTCACCAGGGCCTGCAGGCCTTCCTGGGCGGTCGGGAAACGGCCCACGTCCAGGCGCATGGTCTCGAGCGCGCCCTTGAGCATGCGTACCTGGGTTTCGGCCGTCTGCACCTTGGCCTTGTCGGCCTGGCTGAACAGCCGGGGGCCGACCAGGCCCATGATCAGTCCGATGATCACGAGCACGACGATCATCTCGAGGAGGGTGAAACCGGAAGCGCGCTGTTTCATGGTGGATCCGTACTGATTAGAAGGCGAGGTCGTTGGCGCTGGTGATGGCCAGGATCACGCCCAGGATGATGGTACCGATGACACCGCCGATCACGAGGATGGCGATGGGCTCGACGAGGATGAGGACGCGCTTCATGCGCGTGCGACCGGCCTCATCGTACAGGCGCGCCAATGAAGCGAGCATGGCTGGCAGTTCGCCCGAGCGTTCGCCCACCCGCACCAGGTTGTAGCCGGTGGGGCTGAGCGCGTCCTGGTCCTCGAGCGCATCGGCCAGCGACTGGCCGCCCCGCACCGCGCGGGTGACCTGGGCCAGCCGGCGGCGGCGGTCGGGCAGCGAGGTGCCGTCGGTGGCCAGTTCCAGCGCCTGCGCCAGCGGCACGCGGTTGCCCAGCAGGGTGGCCATGACCTTGGCCCAGCGGCCGGTTTCGGCGTCCTGTAGCCAGGGGCCGAGCACGGGCAGGCCGGCCGCCCGCTCGACCACCCGGACCCGCAGGCGGGGCTGCGACTGCAGGCGCCACACGGCGAGGCCGCCGGCCACGGCCAGCACCAGCAGCCAGGGCCAGTGGTTGTTGGCGAAGGTGCCGCCCGAAAGCACCGCCCAGGCCAGCCAGGGCAGCTGGTCGGCCTTGTCGAGCAGCGACGAGAACCGCGGCACGACGAAGGCGAACATCAGCACGACGGCCGCCGCACCGGCCAGCACCAGCACGGCCGGATAAATGAGCGCATTGCGCATCTCGGTGGCCAGGCCGTGTTCGTATTCCATCTGCCGCACGCCGTCGGCGAGCGCGTCGCC
>CAXAYM010000318.1:0-3145 GCA_963973175.1 uncultured Arenimonas sp. | reverse complement strand
TCATGGCTCATGGTGGCGAGGAACTCGCCCTTGGCCGCGCCGGCCGCCTGGGCCAGGGACGCACCCTGGTTGGCCAGACCCTGCAGGCGCAGGCGGCACGCATGCCCGAACGGCTGCGGCTCAGGCGCGACCTGGCCGCGCTGGCCCCCAGCTGCGGCAGCTGATCAGTCCGGCGTGCCCAGCGGCAGCAGCGGCTGCTGCAGGTCGATGTGGCCCTCGCCCGCCGTGACCTTCTTGAACTCGCCGCGGCTGACCGACACGTAGCGCTCGTTGCCGCCGATCTCGACCTGCGGCCCGTCGGTGATGGCCCGGCCGTGTTCGTCCACGCGCACGACCATCGTGGCCTTGCGCCCGGTGTGGCAGATCGTCTTGATCTCCACCAGGTTGTCGGCCCAGGCCAGCAGGTACTGGCTGCCCTCGAACAGTTCGCCGCGGAAATCCGTGCGCAGGCCGTAGGCCAGCACCGGCACGTCCAGCCGGTCGACGATTTCGGTGAGCTGCCAGACCTGGCGCCTGGACAGGAACTGGGCCTCGTCCACCAGCACGCAGTGCAGGTCGCCGCGCGCGGCGATGTCGGCGCGGGCGATCGCCAGCAGGTCGTCGTCCGGCCCGAAGACGGTGCCGCGCGCCTTGAGCCCGATGCGCGAGGCCACCAGGCCTTCGCCGGCCCGGTTGTCCAGGCGGGGCGTGAGGATCAGCGTGCGCATGCCGCGCTCGTGGTAGTTGTGCGCGCTCTGCAGCAGCGTGGTGGTCTTGCCGGCGTTCATCGCCGAATAATAGAAGTACAGCTTGGCCACGGATCGGATCCGGCGGAGGGCGGACCGGCATTATCGCCGGGCCGCCCCCATGCTGTCTGGTGCCGGCTCCGCCGGCTTATTCTTCGTCGTCGAAGTCTTCCGGCAGCGGCGTCTCGAGGCTCATCACCTCGCCGACGTCGACGGTACCCTCGGCGTTGTTGATCCAGTCGTCGTCCTGCCACTGCAGGTACTGGTCGACGTCCCAGAACTTCTCATCGTAGAACTTGCTGCCGTCGATGACCTCGGAGCCACCCGGGGTCGGGATGACGATCTGGAGGGAACCCACCGAGCCCACGCGGCTGCCGGTGGTGTTGCGCTTGGCGAAACGCAGCTCGCGGTCCAGCCGGGCCTTGGCCACTTCGTCGCCGAATTCGGCATACACCTGCTGGCCGATTTCGAGCGCCCGTGCGCGCCCCGCTTCATCGAGCTCGCTCCAGTAGCGTTCGCGCTTGGCCAGCATCAGCGGGTAGAGGCGCTCGGCGGCGAGGTCCATCCAGACGTAGCCAAGCACCTTGTCAGGGGCCACGCCCTGGCCGTTCCAGTACATCTCGCCGACCATCGCCTGGGACGGCTTGTCGCCATAACGCGCGGCGCGGCGGAAGCGCACCATCGCGCCGTCGAAGTCGTTCTTGCGGTAACGCTGCAGGCCCGCGAGCCGGTAGCGCAGGTCGGGATGGCCGGACAGGAAGGCCGCCGAGGACATCATGCGGCGCTCCTCGGCGTCCTCGGCCGTCTGTGCGGCAGCGGGCATCACCCAGGCGGCGGCAAGCAGGCACAGGCAGGCTAGGGCTTTGAATCGCATCGTCGGGTCTCGCAGGTCGGATAAGGGGGCAGGGATTACCTTGCCATCGGTGGGTGAAGCAAACATGGGCCAGCGGTCATGGCAGCGTGAAACCCAGCAGCTCCGCGGCGCGCGTGAACTCCGGGTCGGGCGGCGCCACGACCTGCATCGACAGCCCCAGGCCCGGATGCGGGAACTCCAGCCGCCAGGCGTGCAGCAGCATACGGTGCACGCCGCGCATCCGGAAGGCGAGGTTGTGGCGACCATCGCCGTGGCTGGTGTCGCCCACCAGGTGGTGGTGGATGTGCTTGAGGTGGCGCCGGATCTGCCGGAACCGGCCGGTGCGCGGGCTGCAGCAGAGCAGCGCGTAGCGGGAACTCGGAAACTGCTGGCTGGGCCAGTCCACCTGCGCGGTGGCCAGCGTGCGGTAGTCGGTGATCGCGGGCTTTTTCACCGGCTTGCCCGGGCCACCGTCGAGATCATGGTCGATCACCCCCGCCGCCGGCTCCGGCCAGCCACGGCAGACGGCCAGGTAATCCTTGCGGAAATGATCGGCCATCAGGCTGCGCCCCAGCGCCGAAGCGGTGTCGCGATCAAAGGCCAGCAGCAGGCAACCGCTGGTGGCGCGGTCGAGGCGGTGCACCAGGAAAATGGGCTTGCCGAACTGCTCGCGCAGCCGGTCGGCGGCGAAATCGCTTTCGCCGCGCGCGAGCTTGCTGTCGTGCACCATCAGGCCGGCGGGTTTGTCCACCACCGCCAGCTGGTCGTCCGAATAGAGGATCTGCATCGGCGGCATTGTCCCACGGCGCGACTTGGCTGGGCGCGCCGATGCAGGCATGCTCCGACGGGCCCGCGCAGGCGGGCCTTTCGAATTCCGGGGAAAGACATGACCAAGACCGTCGCCGCCCGCTGCCTGGGCACCTTCCTGCTGGCCCTCGTGCTGGCCCTGCCCGCGCACGCGGAGCAGCCGCTGCCCGAGGGCGTCACCGAAGTGGCCTCGGTCGAGGGCATCAGCGAATACCGCCTCGCCAACGGACTGCGGGTGCTGGTGTTCCCCGACGCGACCAAGCCCACCGTCACGGTGAACCTGACCTACCTCGTGGGCTCGCGCCATGAAGGCTACGGCGAGACCGGCATGGCCCACCTGCTCGAACACCTGCTGTTCAAGGGCACGCCGACGCACGACGACATCCCCGGCGAGATGCGCCGCCGCGGCATCGGCTACAACGCCAGCACCTGGTACGACCGCACCAACTACTTCGGCAGCTTCGCCGCCGGCGAGGACAACCTGGACTGGCTGCTGGCGCTGGAAGCCGACCGCATGGTCAATTCGAACGTCGCCCGCGAGGACCTCGAGAGCGAGATGACGGTGGTGCGCAACGAGATGGAGCGCGGCGAGACCGAGCCCTTCCGCGTGCTTTGGTCGCGCCTCACCTCCACCGCCTATCTGTGGCACAACTACGGCAACAGCACGATCGGCGCCCGCGCCGACGTCGAAAACATGCCCATCGAGGCGCTGCAGGACTTCTACCGGCGGTACTACCGTCCCGACAACGCCACCCTGCTG
>CAXAYM010000317.1:0-3165 GCA_963973175.1 uncultured Arenimonas sp. | reverse complement strand
GCTGGCCGTGCCCGCCGCGCCGGCGGCGCTTCAGCACCTGGAACACACGCTGGCCGAACTGCAGCGCGTGCTCGGTCCGCTCTCCGACGCCACCCCGGGTTTCGCCGCCTGCTGCGACCGCGCCGTCGAACTCCGCCGCCGCCTCGCCGCCTGGCTGGACGAGAAGCCGGGGTCAGCGTCGATGTTTTCCGAAGACGATTCGCCTGCCGACGACGCGTCGGGAACAGTCGACGCTGACCCGGGTTTTTCGGTGAAGTGGTACGAACTCACCCAGCGCGGTTTCACGCTGCAGAGCACGCCGCTGGATGTGTCGGGCCCGCTGCGCGAGTACCGCGAGAAAAGTCGGGCCGCCTGGATCTTCACCTCGGCGACGATGGCGGTGGACGGTCATTTCGCCCACCTGGGCCGGCGGCTGGGGCTGGATGAACCGCGCGAGCTGCTCCAGCCCAGTCCCTTCGACTGGCCCCGCCAGGCCCTGTGTTACCTGCCGCGCGGCATGCCCGAACCCAACAGCCATGACTATGTCGACGCCGTGCTCGACGTCGCCTGGCCGGTGCTCGAGGCCTCGAAGGGCCGCGCCTTCCTGCTGTTCACCTCGCATCGCGCCCTGCGCGAGGCGGCCGAGCAGCTGCAGGACGCGCCCTGGCCGCTGTTCGTGCAGGGCACTGCGCCGCGCAGCGTGCTGCTCGAGCGCTTCCGCGCCTCGGGCAACGGCGTGCTGCTGGGCGCCGCCAGCTTCTGGGAAGGCGTGGACGTGGCCGGCGAAGCGCTGAGCGTGGTGGTGATCGACCGGCTGCCCTTCGCCTCGCCGGGTGATCCGGTGCTCGAGGCCCGTCTCGAGGCCGTGCGCCGCCGCGGCGGCAATCCCTTCCGCGACGAACAGCTGCCGCAGGCCGTGATCGCGCTCAAGCAGGGCGTTGGCCGGCTGATCCGCAGCGACCACGACCGCGGCGTGCTGGTGCTGTGCGACCCGCGCCTGCTGGGCAAACCCTATGGCCGCAGCTTCCTGGCCAGCCTGCCGCCGTTCCCGCGCACGCGCGACATCGAAGACGTGCAGCGCTTCTTCGCCGACGCGGAGTCCGCGCCGCTTGCGGCACAATCCACGTCATGAAGCTCCTGGCCATCGAAACCAGCACCGAAGCCTGCTCCGTGGCCGTGTACGCCGACGGCCAGGTCTTCGCGCGCCACGAACTGGCGCCGCGCCGGCACACCCAGCTGGTGCTGCCCTGGGCCGATGAGCTGCTGGCCGAAGCCGGCCTGGCCAAGTCGCAGCTCGACGCGATCGCCGTCGGCCGCGGCCCCGGCGCCTTCACCGGCGTGCGCCTGGCGATCGCGCTGGTGCAGGGCCTGGCGCTGGCGCTCGAGCGCCCGGTGCTGCCGGTCTCGACGCTGGCCGTGCTGGCCATGCAGGGGCAGGGCGACAGGCGCCTTGCCGCCATCGATGCGCGCATGGGCGAAATCTACCTCGGTGAGTTCACCCGCGACGCCGATGGCCTCGTGAGCGCCGCTGGCCCCGAAATCCTGTGCGCACCGTCGGAGGCGCCCATTCCCGATGTGCCGATGCCCGGCGTCGGCTCCGGCTTCGCGGCCGGCGACGGAGCCCTGGTCGCGCGCCTCGGCGATCGCCTGTCCGGATTCGATGCCGGCGCGCTGCCGCAGGCGAAGGATCTCGCCACGCTCGCCGTACGTGCCTGGCAGCGCGGCGAAGCCATCGCCGCCGACGCGCTCGAACCCGCCTACCTGCGCGACAAGGTCGCGCTGACGCTGGCCGAGCAGGGCAAGACGCCGCCCTCCGCGGCCTGATCCCGCGGGCCCTGGTGGCCCCGTGACGCCCGGCACGGGTCGGCCGGCACGGCGCGTGCTAGCGTGGCGCTGCGTCGCAGGAGAAGGCCCATGGTCATCGGCATCCGCGCTGCTTCCGCTTTTCTCGCCGGCCTGTTGGCCAGCGCGGCGTCGCTGGCCCAGCCCCAGCCCCTGCGCATCGAGGACCGCTATGCGTGGTTCCTCCCGCCGGCCAGCAACGCCCAGCAACAGGGCTTCGTGCGGCTGGTGAACCAGGGGCCCAAGACCGCCACGATCACCGTGACCGGGCTCGACGCCGCGGGCCAGCGCTCGCCCGGACAGGTCCAGCTGCAGCTCGCGCGAGGACAGTCGCGGCAACTCAACTCCCAGGATCTCGAGGGCGGCAATCCCGGCAAGGGCCTCAGCGGCGCGCTTGGCGACGGCGACGGCGACTGGAGCCTGCTGGTCGCCGCCGACCAGCCGATCGAAGCCCTGGCCTACATCCGGACGCCGGACGGCTTCCTCACCGCGATGCACGACCGGGTGCGCGGTGACGGCCAGCGCTGGCCGGTGCCGTTCTTCAATCCCGCCGAAAACATCAACCAGGTCAGCCGGCTGCGCGTGGTGAACACGGAGACGCGCGCGGTCTCGGTGCTCGTCACCGGCACCGACGACGCCGGCCAGGGTGGCGCCACCCGCCTGGCGTTCAGCCTGCCGGCGCTGGCGTCGGTGGAGTGGACCTCGTCCGAGCTCGAACAGGGCAGCCCGGCCCGGGGCCTCCAGGGCGCGCTGGGCGATGGCAGCGGCAAGTGGCGGCTGATGCTCGAGGCCGACGGCCGCGTCAGCGTGCAAAGCCTGCTTTACGACCCGGAAGGCAACCTGACCAACCTGTCCACGCTGGCCCCGGGCCCGGTGGGGCCAGGCAGGCGTACGCTGTGGTTCTTCCCGCATGCCGACAACGTCGAGCAGCAGGGATTCATCCGGATCATCAACCGCGGCCCGGTGGCGGGGCTGGTCGAGGTCCGCGGCGTGGATGACACCGGCCAGGCGTCGCCGGGCGTCGCCAGCTTCAGCCTCGGGCCCGGCCAGTCGCGCCAGTTCAATGCCCAGGACCTGGAGTTTGGCAATGTGGCCAAGGGACTCACCGGCAGCCTCGGCGACGGCCAGGGCGACTGGCGCCTGCTGGTCGACAGTCCCGTGGCGATCGAAGCGATGGCCCTCGTGCGCACCGTGGATGGCTTCCTGACCTCGGTGCACGACGTGGTGGCCGGCGAAGCGATCCGCCGCGAAGTCCCGGTGTTCAATCCGGCCCAGAACGCCAACCAGGTCAGCGTGCTGCGCCTGGTGAACCCCACCGGCGCGCCGGTGCCCGTGCAGATCGCG
>CAXAYM010000316.1:0-3171 GCA_963973175.1 uncultured Arenimonas sp. | reverse complement strand
CGTATGAATCCAACACTTGATGGGAATACGCATACCACGCAGGTCTACACCCACCTCGACTACCAGCACCTGGCCAAGGTCTACGACGCCGCCCACCCCCGCGCCCGCCGCAAGAAAGGTGGTTGAACGCGCGCGACGACGCCCCCACAACTGTCCCGAGCCCCCACGGAACTGCCCATGGACCCCACCGTCTTCCACGCCACCACCATCCTCTCGGTCCGCCGCGGCGACCGTGTCGTCGTTGCCGGCGACGGCCAGGTCACCCTCGGCAATACCGTCATGAAGGCCAATGCCCGCAAGGTCCGCAAGCTGGCCGGCGGCAAGGTGGTCGCCGGCTTCGCCGGCGCCGCCGCCGATGCCTTCACGCTGTTCGAGATCTTCGAGGGCAAGCTCGAGCAGAACGGCGGCCAGCTGGTTCGCGCCGCGGTCGAAATGGCCAAGGAATGGCGCACCGACCGGCGCCTGGGCAAGCTCGAGGCGCTGCTGGCGGTGGCCGACAAGGACACCTCGCTGGTGATCTCCGGCAACGGCGACGTCATCGAGCCCGAGGACGGCATCGTCGCGATCGGCTCCGGCGGCCCCTTCGCGCTGGCCGCGGCGCGGGCGCTGTACCACCACACCGAACTCGACGCCCGCGCGATCGCCGAGGCCGCCCTCAACGTCGCCGGCGACATCTGCATCTACACCAACCGCAACATCGTGATCGAGGAACTCTGATGTCCGAGCTGACCCCCCGCGAGATCGTCGGCGAACTCGATCGCTACATCATCGGCCAGGCCGGCGCCAAACGCGCCGTGGCCATCGCCCTGCGCAACCGCTGGCGGCGCATGCAGCTCGAACCGGCCATGCGCGACGAGGTGATGCCCAAGAACATCCTGATGATCGGCCCCACCGGCGTCGGCAAGACCGAAATCGCCCGCCGCCTGGCGGCGCTGGCCAACGCGCCCTTCGTGAAGGTCGAGGCCACACGGTTCACCGAGGTCGGGTACGTCGGCAAGGACGTCGAGCAGATCATCCGCGACCTGGCCGACATGGCCGTGAAGATGTTCCGCGAACAGGCCAAGCAGCGCGTGCACACCCAGGCCGAGGAGCGCGCCGAAGACCGCATCCTCGACGCCCTGCTGCCCAAGCGCCGCGGCCCGGGCTTCGCCATCGAGGTCAACTCCGAAGGCGAAAACGAGACCCGCAACAAGCTGCGCCGCCAGCTGCGCCAGGGCGAGCTGGACGATCGCGAGGTCGAACTCGAACTGCAGCCGCCGATGGGCGCCGGCATGGACATCATGACCCCGCCGGGCATGGAGGAAATGGGCCAGCAGCTGCGCCAGATGTTCCAGTCCATGGGCGGCGGCAAGGCGCAAAAGCGCACGCTGGCGATCAAGGCGGCACGGCCGATGCTGATCGAGGAAGAAGCCGGCAAGCTGGTCAACGAGGACGAAGTCCGCGCCCAGGCCATCAACGCCTGCGAGCAGAACGGCATCGTCTTCATCGACGAGATCGACAAGGTGGCCAAGCGCCAGGACGTGCAGGGCGGCGACGTCAGCCGCGAGGGCGTGCAGCGCGACCTGCTGCCGCTGGTCGAAGGCTCCACGGTCAGCACCAAGTACGGCTCGATCAAGACCGACCACATCCTGTTCATCGCCTCGGGCGCCTTCCACGTGGCCAAGCCGTCGGATCTGATCCCCGAGCTGCAGGGCCGCTTCCCGATCCGCGTCGAACTCGGCGCGCTCAGCCGCGACGACTTCAAACGCATCCTCACCGAGCCGAAGAACGCGCTGGTTCGCCAGTACATGGCGCTGCTGGCCACCGAGGGCGTCAACATCGGCTTTGACGACACCGCCATCGACCGCCTGGCGGAGATCGCCTTCCTGATCAACGAACGCCAGGAAAACATCGGCGCCCGCCGCCTGCACACCGTGCTCGAGAAGCTGCTCGAGAAGCTCAGCTTCGAGGCCCCCGACAAGGGTGGCCTGTCCCTGATGGTGGACAAGGCCATGGTCGATGAGCAGCTCGGCGACGCCGTCCAGGACCCCGACCTCAGCCGCTACATCCTCTGAAACCGGGGTCAGAGTCGAGTTTCCGATGCGAGGCGGGCCAATGACTGTCAGGTTTCCGGCGAAAGCGGTGTCTATCGCTTCAAGTGCCCCTGGAACCGTCCATGCCCGCCGCCCTTGCCGTCTCCAACCCGGCCGCCGACCCGGCGCCGCCGCGCCGCCGGCCGGCGGCTGAGCCGCCGCCTGCCGTGGCCTCGCATCCCTCGCCCGCGATCGAAGACGTGCTGCGCGAGCACGGCCCGATGCTGGCCCGCATCGCCGGCAGCTACGAAGCCGAGCCCGCGCGTCGCGACGACCTGCTGCAGGAAATCAGCCTGGCCGTGTGGAAGGCCCTGCCGGCCTGGCGCGGCGATGCTTCCTTGCGCACCTTCGCCGCCCGCGTCGCGCACAACCGCGCCCTGGACCACCTGGCGAAGGAAAAGCGCGCCCAGGGCGACGAACTGCACGACGAACACCCGGACCCCGCCGCCAACCCGTTCCGGCACGCCGAAGCGCACCAGCAGCGCATTGACCTCGTCGCCGCCGTGCGCCGGCTGCCGCTGGGCCAGCGCCAGGTGGTTGTGCTGGCGCTGGAAGGTTTTTCGCAGCGCGAGATCGCCGACAGCCTGGGCCTGGAAGAAAACACCGTGACGCAGCGCCTTTCCCGCGCGCGCCGCCAACTCAACGAATGGCTGGGAGCAGGCGCATGACCGCCAACAAGGATTGGGACGCCCTGTCCGCGACCTGGCGGCAGCAGGAAGCGCCGGCCATCGATGTCGAGGCGCTGCGCCTGGAGGCCCGCCGCCGCGGTCGCACCTTGCGCCGCACGGTCTGGCTGGAAACCGGATTCACGGCCCTGGTCGTGGCGATGTGCACGCTGATCGCCCTGGCGCCGGGCAGCGACGGGTTCGAACGGGCCTTGTTCGGCACGCTGGCCGGGCTGATGGTGGCCTACCAGGCCTACATGGTCTGGTTGCGTCGCCGGGAGTGGAGCGAGACGGGCCTTGATGCCACCGCCCTGCTTGATCTGGAGCTGCGCCGCTGCGAGACCACGTTGTACTACTGGCGCTTCGGCATGTGGAGCGTGCTGCTGCTGTGGCTGGTCCTGTATGGGTTCTGGCTGTGGCTGCTGGCCCAGGAC
>CAXAYM010000315.1:0-3180 GCA_963973175.1 uncultured Arenimonas sp. | reverse complement strand
CCCCCTCGCGCCGCGGCGGTGAAGTCCACCCGGGCCCGGTCCTGCCCCACCAGCTCCACCGCCAGCGGCCCCAGGGTCACGCCCACGTCCTGGTTGCGCAGCCAGATCAGCGCCAGGTAGCGCCGGAACTGGTCGCGGTCCATGCCTTCCGGTCCGGCGAAATCCTCGGCGAAGTTCGCCACCAGCGCGCTGCTGTCGCGCGCCTCGGCCGCCGCTTCCATCGCCGCGATCGTCTCCCGCAGGGCCTGCTCGGGCGGTGTCCGGCTGCAGCCCGTGGCCAGCCCCAGCATCGCCAGGACCAGCGCCGTGAAGACGGCGCGAAACCATACGCCACGCGCCTTGCCTGCCTCCGGTCGGTATGCTCCAATCGAGCGAATACTCCAATTCCGTTCATGTGCGCGCGGCGCCATGCGGGGAGTGCAGTCATCGGGTATCGAGGGGAAGTGCATGGGTTTCGAACGTCCTTGGCTGGCCAATTATCCGAAGGGCATCGGCCCTGAAGTCGACCTGGAGAAATACGGCTCCATCGTCTCGGTGCTGGAGGAATCCTGCCGCGACTACCGGGACAACCCGGCTTTCGCCAATTTCGGCAAGCAGCTTACCTACGGTGAAATAGACGAGCTCAGCACCCGCTTCGCAAACTACCTCCTGCACGAGCTCAAGCTCAAGAAGGGCGATCGCGTCGCCTTGATGATGCCCAACGTGCTGCAGTACCCGGTCGCCATCTTCGGGGTGCTGCGCGCCGGCCTGACGGTCGTCAACACCAACCCGATGTACACCGCCCGCGAACTGCGGCACCAGCTGACCGACGCCGGCGCCAGCGCCATCGTCGTGCTGGAGAACTTCGCGCACGTGGTCGAGGAAGTGGTGGCCGACACGCCGGTGAAGCAGGTGATCGTCACCGGCGTCGGCGACATGCTTGGTTTCCCCAAGGGCGCGCTGATCAATTTCGTGCTGCGCCATGTCAAGAAGCAGGTGCCGGAGTACAGCCTGCCCGGGCATGTCCGTTTCAACGACACCCTGGCCAAGGGGGCCGCCAAGACCCTCCCCGCCATCGAGCTGCGCGGCGAGGACATCGCCTTCCTGCAGTACACCGGCGGCACCACCGGTGTCGCCAAGGGCGCGATGCTGACCCACCGCAACCTGGTGGCGAACATGCAGCAGTCCTCGGCCTGGCTGGGCGCCAACGCCAGCATGGGCAAGGAAGTCATCATCACCGCGCTGCCGCTGTACCACATCTTCGCGCTGACGGCGAACTGCCTGGTCTTCATGAAGTTCGGCGGACTCAACCACCTGATCACGAACCCACGCGACATGAAGGGTTTCGTCAAGGAGCTGCGTGGCATCCCGTTCACCGCCATCACCGGCGTCAATACGCTGTTCAACGGCCTGCTCAACACCCCCGGCTTCGACCAGGTGGATTTCTCGCGCCTGCACCTCACCCTGGGTGGCGGCATGGCGGTGCAGCGCGCCGTGGCCGAACGCTGGAAGAAGGTCACGGGCATCACCCTGGTCGAAGCCTATGGCCTGACCGAAACCTCGCCGGCGGCCTGCATCAATCCCATGGACCTGCCCGACTACAACGGTTCGATCGGCCTGCCGATCCCGTCCACCGACGCCTGCGTGAAGGACGACGAGGGACGGATGCTGCCGGTGGGCGAAGTGGGCGAACTGTGCATCCGCGGGCCGCAGGTCATGGCCGGTTACTGGCAGCGGCCCGAGGAGACCGCGAAGGTCATGGACGCGGAAGGCTGGCTGCACACCGGCGACATGGCCAAGATGGACGAGCAGGGCTTCTTCTACATCGTCGATCGCAAGAAGGACATGATCCTGGTCTCGGGCTTCAATGTTTACCCGAACGAGGTCGAAGACGTGATCGCGCTGATGCCCGGCGTGCTCGAGGTCGCCGCGGTCGGCGTGCCCGACGACAAGTCGGGCGAAGCGGTGAAGGTGGTCATCGTCAAGAAGGATCCGGCGCTCACCGCCGAGCAGGTCAAGGACTTCTGCCGCGAGAACCTGACGGGGTATAAGCACCCGCGCTACGTCGAGTTCCGGGACGAGCTGCCCAAGTCCAACGTCGGCAAGATCCTTCGCCGCGAGCTTCGCGACAGTCCCAAGACCGCGGCCTGACCGGCTCCGGCTTGCAGGCAGGACGGCGGTCCCCCGGGGCCGCCGTTCGCTTTTTCGCGTGGGCCCGGGTGTAGACTGACCGCGCCCCTTGCGCTCCACGTCTGGAACGTGTAGGGCCGACCCCCTTGCCTGGAGAAGCCATCATGTCCGTCGTCGAAAGCATCAACCGCGAACCCACCCTCGCCCTTGTCGATCACCGCGCCGAGCTCGAAGCCGGCATCGAATGGTGCTTCATGCACCACAACACCCCGTCGGGCTACCGCCCGTGTTTCAGCGAGCAGTTGCTCGTCGACCTGCGCGAGTGCCAGCGCCAGGTCGCCAACCGCCTGGCCAATGACCAGGACCCCGATGGCAACGGCGTCCGCCACCTCGTCCTGGCCTCGCATTCGGACGTGTTCAACCTCGGCGGCGACCTGGAGCTCTTCTCCCGCCTGATCCGCACCGGCGACCGCGCGCGGCTGCTGGCCTACGCCCAGCTCTGCGTGTCGGTGGCCTTCCACTTCGCCCGCCTCGCCGACGACCGCGTGCACAGCATCGCGGTGGTCCAGGGCGACGCCCTGGGCGGTGGCTTCGAGGCCGCGCTGTGCTGCCATACGATCATCGCCGAGGAAGGCACGGGCATGGGCTTCCCCGAAGTCCTGTTCGACCTCTTCCCGGGCATGGGCGCCTACACCTTCCTGTCGCGCCGGGTCACGCCCGCCCAGGCCGAACGCATGATGCTCGACGGCAACGTCTACTCGGCCGAGGACCTGCATCGCATGGGCGTGGTCGATTTCCTGGTGCCGCGCGGCGAGGGCCTGGCCGCCGCCCGTGAGCTGGTGCGCCGCCGCAAGCGCATGGGCAATGCCCTGCGTTCGATGAACTCGGTGCGCATGACCTGCAATCCGGTCAGCCTGGATGAACTGATGCGCGTCACCACCACCTGGGTGGATGCCGCGATGCGCCTGGGTGACCGCGGCCTGCAGACCATGGAGCGCCTGGTGCGCGCCCAGAAGCGCCGCGTCGCAGGGGGAGCGCCGCTGCGCCAGGTGATCTGAAAACCACCCCGGT
>CAXAYM010000314.1:0-3192 GCA_963973175.1 uncultured Arenimonas sp. | reverse complement strand
GGCCCTCCCCCCGGCCCTCTCCCGCAGGCGGGAGAGGGAGCAAGGCGGTCTACCACTCGACCTCGGCCATCGAGCAGTTCAGGCCCGAGCCGATGCCCAGGAGGGCGACGCGGTCGCCCTTCTTGAGGCGGCCCATTTCCTTGAGCTTGCTCAGCACGATCGGCACCGAGGCCGGGCCGATGTTGCCGTGCTCGTTGAAGATGGTCATCACCTTCTTCGGGTCGATGCCGAAGGCCTTGATGAAGGCCTGCGTATGCACCTGCGACACCTGGTGGATGACGAACTCGTCGAGCTCGTCCACCACCCAGCCCAGGGCCTGGCGGGCGGCGCCGAAGGTGGCGGTGGCCAGCTTCAGGCCTTCGATCAGCAGCATGCGGGTGTCGGTGACCATGCGGTCGAGGTTGCCGCGGCACAGCGTATTCCACTGCGTGGCGGCCTTGGTGACGCCGCCCTTGTACTTCGGCGCGTCCGGGGTGAGTTCGCTGCGCGAGAGCACCATCGCGGCGGCGCCGCAGCCCAGGGTGAGCGTGGCGAGTTCGTTGCGGAACTGCTCTTCGGTGACGTCCGGACCGCTCAGGCGCTCGAGCGTCTTCTTGTAGGCGAGGTTGGCGGTTTCACCGTCGACGACCAGCGCGTATTCGATCTCGCCGCGTTCGATCATGCGGCTGGCGATATCCATGCCGTTGATGAAGGCCAGGCAGGCGTTGGCGACGTCGAAGTTCTGGCAGTTCTCGCCCAGGCCCAGGTTGCCCGACACGATCGAGGCCGTGGAAGGCTCGAGGTAGTCACGGCTGACCGAGGTGTTGACCAGCAGGCCCACGCGGGCGCGATCGATGCCGGCATCGGCGAGGGCCTTCTCGGCGGCGAGCGTCGCGGCGTCGGAGGCCTGCACGTCATCGTCCCAGAGGCGGCGGGCATAGATGCCGGCGATGTCCTGCAGCACGTCGGTCTTGATGCCCAGGCGGTCCATCGTGGGCTGCAGCCGGGCATTGATGTCGGCCGAGCTCAGCCGATGCGGGGCATCGATGTGCGCCAGGCCGGCGATGGAGACGTTCTTGAACAGCATAAGCGGGCATGCCCAGCGTTAGGGAAACCCGTCAAAGTTACCCGTTTCCCCCCGAGCGCTCAACCTGAATGCAGCGCCGGGCGTGAAGACGGGAAACCCGTCTCAGTCTTCGATGGGATAGGTTTCGGCCGGGCCGTCATTGCCCGCCGGCCGGGCCTGGGCACTGGCCGCCGGCACCGCACCCCGGCAGCGGTAGGCCACGAAACGCTGCTCGCCGTCGTCGGGCTCGCCCTTGGGCTGCACCGTGTCGGCGGAAAGACCGGGGGCCTCGTTGCGCGCCAGGGTCTCGAGTTCATCGCGAACCTTGATGTCGCTGCGCTCGTAGGGGCCCAGGCGGTCACGCACCGACACCGACACTTCGCCGCGCTTTTCGCACGAGGACAGGTCCTGGCCGGCGGCGGCGACCTTCACCGCGGCGCCGCCCGGCGCCATCTTCACCCAGGTGCAGCCACCGAGCGCGGCGACGAGGACGGCGGAAATCACGAGATGGCGCATGCGGCGGTACTCCCTGTTGTGTAGCGCGGGCCGGACAAAGGCACGGGCGGGATTGTCGCCCCGCCCGTGCTGAACCGGCAATGTATCGCGCCGTTTATTCGCCGACCGGCTTGCCGTCGGCGTCAATCACCTGCACCTGGCCCAGGTCGAGCGCGCGGATGCCGTCCTCGATCTTCGACAGGTCGCCGACGACCACCCAGGTCAGTGAACCGGGCTGGATGGTCTTCGCGGCGGCATTGACCACGTCCGGGGTCAGCGCCTCGATCTTCTGCTGGCGCTGCACCACGTAGTCATCCGGACGGTCGAATCGCACGATGCCGCCGATGGCGCCGAGCACGGCGCCGGCGGTTTCGTAGGACCCGGGCAGGCTGCGGATTTCGCTGGCCTGGATCTTGGCGACTTCCTCCGGCCGCGCCGGCGCCTCGCCGGTGGCGTACTGGCTGATCTCGCGCTGCAGTTCGGCGATCGATTCGGCGGTCTTGTCGATCTGCACCGCGGCGAAGGCCAGCCACGGACGCTGGCCACGGGCCGTCTGCACGAAGCTGTAGCTGCCGTAGGCCCAGTGCTTGTCCTCGCGCAGGTTCATGTTGAGCCGCGAGCTGAACTCGCCGCCCAGCACCGCGTTGGCGATCTCGAACTCGGTCGCCTTCGGATCCATCGTCGAGGGCGCCAGCTGGCCGACGAAGATGTTGGCCTGGATGGCGCCCGGCTGGTCGACCAGGAACACGCGCGGCGCGGTCGGCAGGTCCACGCGGGAGATTTCCGGCAGGTCCGGGGCCGCGCCCTGGCCACGCCAGTTGCCCAGGTGCTTCTCGAGCACCGGCACGATTTCCTCCAGGGTCGTGTCGCCGACCACGACCAGCGTGGCGCCGTCAGGTCGCACGAAGTCGCGGTGGTAGGCCAGCAGGTCGTCGCGGTTGAGCGAGGCGATGGAGGCTTCGTCACCGGTGCCCGAGAACGGGATCGCGTAAGGATGGCCTTTCCCGTAGAGCAGCGGCGGCAGCAGGCGCTGCGCGGAGGAATTCGGCCGCGCCTTCTCCTGTTTGATGGTGGAGATCCAGCCCTGGCGCACGCGTTCGATCTCGTTCTGGTCGAAGCGCGGCGTGCGCAGCATGGTGGCGAACAGCTTCACCGACGGATCGAGATTCTCCTTCAGCGCCGACAGGTAGGCACTGCCGCCGTCGAGCGCCGCACTGGCACCCAGGTTGGCACCGAGGCGCTCGGCCTCGTTGCCGAAGCCGAGCGCGTCGTACTTGCCGGCACCTTCGTCGAGCATGCCCATCGTGAAGCTGGCGGTGCCGAGCTTGCGGCCGGCGTCGGCGACGTAGCCGCCCGGCAGCTCCAGGCTCATCTGCACGACCGGCAGGCCCGGTCGTTCGGCAAGGATCAGCGCGATGCCATTGGACAGGGTGGCGCGCTGCAGTTCCGGGAACACCAGGTCCGGGAACTCGGTGGTCACCGGCGGACCCTGGCTGCGGTCGACGTCGCTGTCGACGGTCGTGTACTTCGGGTCGGCGGGCGGCACGTCGGCCATGTCCGGATGCGAGGCGCTTTCCTCCTCCACCGTCGCCACGCGCTCGCCCGGCGTCACGACGATGGTGTGGTCGCCGCGCGACAGCCAGCGCTGGCCG
>CAXAYM010000313.1:0-3199 GCA_963973175.1 uncultured Arenimonas sp. | reverse complement strand
GCCGAAACCATCGAAGCCGCCTGGGACCAGGTCGAGGCGCATCTGGTGCGCCGGGGTCCCTACCTGCTGGGGCCCTCGGTCAGCGCCGCGGATTTCCTGCTGACGATGCTGATGCGCTGGTCGCGCAACCTGCCGCGGCCGGCCACCGAGTGGCCGCAGTTGGCGGCGCTTGCGCAGCGCATGAAGGCGCGCCCCGGATTCCGCCTGCTCTACGAGCGCGAAGGCCTGCAAGAGTGGGCCTGAGCCGGTGAGCGCGGGTTCGGCGGTGCTGCTGGCCGGCGCGACGGGCCTGGTCGGCGGGCTGGCGCTGCGACGCTGGCTTGCGCGCGGCGACGGTCCGCTGCTGGTGGCGCCGGTGCGACGCCCGCTGGACGTCGACCATCCCCGGCTGCTCGCGCTGCCAGGGGGCTGGGACGAAAAAAGCATTGCCGACGCCCTCGCAACACGGGGTGCGCGGCTCGATGCCTATGCCTGCTGCCTGGGCACCACCATTCGCCAGGCAGGTTCCCGCGAAGCCTTCCTCGAAGTGGATCGCGACCTGGTGCTGTCGCTGGCGGGCATCGCCCGGCGGCTGGGGGCGCGCCAGGCCCTGATGGTGTCTTCGGTCGGCGCCAGCGCGCAGTCCGGCAATTTCTACCTTCGGGTCAAGGGCGAGGCGGAACGCGGGCTGGCCGCCCTTGGGTTCGAACGGATCGACTGCCTGCGTCCCGGTCTCCTGCTCGGGGAACGCTCCGGGCATCGCCGGGCCGAGGCCCTGGGCCAGAAGCTGGCGCCGCTGGCCAATCTCCTGGCCCGCGGACCGCTTCGACGCTATCGCGCCATCGAGGCCGACGACGTGGCCGCGGCGCTGGTCAAGCTCTGCGGACGGGGCGGCGAGGGCCGCTTCATCCACGAGAACGCCGAACTGCTTGCCGCCGCCGGCGGCGACTGACGGCTCAGTCCTTGCTGCCCAGGCCGACCCGCAGGATCTCGCCCTTGGCGTCGTCGGTCAGCAGGTAGAGGTAACCGTCCGGCCCCTGGCGCACGTCGCGGATGCGTTCGCCCAGGTCCACCAGCAGCGGTTCTTCACCCACCACCTTTTCGCCGTCGAGCTCGAGCCGCACCACGCGCTGGAAGGCGAGGGCACCGACGAACAGGTCGCCCTGCCAGGCCGGGAAGCGGTCCGCGGTATAGAACGCCAGGCCGCTGGGCGCGATCGAAGGGGTCCAGTGATGGATGGGCTGCTCCATGCCTTCCATTTCCTGCTTGCCCGATCCGATCGGCGCGCCGCTGTAGTTGACGCCCAGCGTGATCACCGGCCAGCCGTAGTTCTTGCCCGGCTCCGGGATGTTGAGCTCGTCGCCACCGCGGGCGCCGTGTTCGGTCTGCCAGAGTTTGCCGGTGCCCGGATGCAGGGCCGCACCCTGCACGTTGCGGTGGCCGTAGGACCAGATCGCCGGGTTGGCGTCGTCACGTCCGACGTAGGGGTTGCCCGCGGGGATCGACCCGTCCTTGTTGATGCGGAAAATCTTGCCCTGGCCCTTGTCCAGCTGCTGCGGGTTGTCCCAGTTGCCGCGGTCGCCGCTGGTCACGTACAGGCGGCCTTCGCGGTCGAAGACCAGGCGCGAGCCGAAGTGCTGGCCGGCATCGAGCTTGGGCGCCTGGCGGAAAATGATCTCCACGTCTTCGAGTGCATTACCGGCGAGTTTGCCGCGGCCCACCGAGGTGCCCGCGCCGCCGTCACCGGGTTCGGAGAAGCTGAAATACACCCAGGGCGTGCTGGCGAAGTCCGGGTCGACGGCGACGTCGAGCAGGCCACCCTGGCCACGGGCCCAGACTTTGGGGGAGACCCGCCAGCGGTGGGGACAGCTTTCCGTCGGCATCCACGATGCGCAGCCGGCCGGGACGTTCGGTCACCAGCATGCGGCCGTCGGGCAGGAAAGCCAGGCCCCAGGGATGCTCAAGTCCCGAAGCGACCGTACTCACTTCGACGGGGCCGTGCTCGCTGGCGAAGCTGCGACCGGCGGGATCCTTGTCGCTGGCGGCGCAGGCGCCGACCGACAGCATCAGGGCGAGGGCGAGGGGCGTCTTCATTCGCGGACTCCTTAAGGGTACGGGTTCAGTCGAGCAGCGGTGCCAGGGCCGGCCAGACATGGTCGCGCAGCTTCGGCTGCGCTTCGGCGACCGGGTGCAGGTTGTCGGGCTGGAAGGCGTCGCGGTCCGTGGCGATGGGTTCGAGCAGGAAAGGTAGCAGGGCGACCTCGTGCTCTTCGGCCAGCGCGGTGTAGTTGCGCTCGAAACCCTGGGTGTAGTCGGGGCCGTAATTGGGCGGGATGCGCATGCCCAGCAGCAGCACCTGCGCGCCCGCGTCCTTGGCGGCGGGGACCATGCGCTCGAGGTTGGCGCGGGTCTGGGCCAGGTCGAGGCCGCGCAGGCCGTCGTTGGCGCCCAGTTCGATCACCACGACCTCGGGCTGGTGCCGCTTGAGCTCGCCGGCGATGCGGCTGGCGCCACCGGCGGTGGTTTCGCCGCTGATGCTGGCATTGGCGACCTTCCAACCGGGGCTCTCGGTGCGCAGCCGTTCGGCGAGCAGCGCCACCCAGCCCTGTTCGGGCGCCAGCCCGTAGGCGGCCGAGAGCGAGTCGCCCATCACCAGCACCGTGCGTTCGGCGGCGAGCGCAGGCAGGGCCGCCAGCCACAGCAGGGCCAGCAGCGCGGCCATGACCCCGCGTTGAACCCGACTCGTGCAAGCTCCATATACTGAACCGACGCGCTTCATCACCTTCCTTACCTCACGAGTAATCCATGGCCGACACTCCCGGAACCCCCGACACCCGAACCTCGCTGCAGGTGGAAAACCTCGGCAAGCGGGTGCCCCTTCCGTCCGGGGACCTGACCATCCTTGATGGGGTCGGTTTTACCATTCAACAGGGTGAAGCAGTCGCGATTGTCGGTGCCTCCGGTTCAGGAAAGAGCACGCTCCTGTCGCTGATGGCCGGCCTGGACGTGCCCAGCACCGGGGAGGTTCGCCTCGACGGCAGCGCGCTGTCGGGCCTGGACGAGGACGGTCGCGCCAGGATCCGCGGGGAAAAGGTCGGCTTCGTGTTCCAGAGTTTCCAGCTGCTGCCGTCGCTGACCGCGCTGGAGAACGTCATGCTGCCGCTGGAACTGCGCGGCGACGACGACGCCGAAGGCCCGGCGCGGGCGATGCTCGGCCAGG
>CAXAYM010000312.1:0-3200 GCA_963973175.1 uncultured Arenimonas sp. | reverse complement strand
GCGACAGGGTGTCGAGGTTGCCGGCGTAGGTCAGCGCATCGAGGTTGACCACGCGAATGCCGGCCGCCACCGCCTCGAGCACGAAGTTGCCGCCGATGAAACCGGCGCCGCCGGTGACCAGCCAGGTCTGCATTGCGTTATTCCTGTCGGGGGGAAGGAGGCGCGATCAGAACGGGATGTCGTCGTCCGGGAACGGGTCGTCGCTGCGCTGCGGCGCGGAACCGCCGCCACCGCCGCCACGATTGCCGTAGTCGCCGCCGCCACCACCGCCGGACCGGCCGGCCGGGCGCGCCGGACGTTCGGAGCGCATGCCGCCGCCACCGCCGCCTTCCCCGCCACCGCCCAGCATCTGCATTTCGCTGGCCACGATGTCGGTGAAGTACTTCTCGACACCGTCCTGGCCGGTGAACTTGTCGTAGCGGATCTCGCCCTCGATGTAGACCTGGCGTCCCTTCTTGAGGTATTCGCCGGCGATCTCGCCGAGCTTGCCGAACAGCTTAACGCGGTGCCACTCGGTGCGCTCCTGCTGGTTGCCTTCCTTGTCCTTGCGCACCGAGGTGGTGGCCAGGGACAGGGTGCAGATGGCCAGGCCACCCTGCGTGTACTTCATCTCGGGGTCGTTGCCGAGGTTTCCGACCAGGATGACTTTGTTGACACCACGCGCCATGGCGATCCGCCTTTGTAAGGTTCAGCTGAGATGAAGGCCCGATTATGCCAGCCTTCGCCGCCCCGGCCACCGCCCGGATCCCCGGACCGGGGTCGGAAACCGCCCGGAAAGGGGACCGGGAAACGTATAATTGCGCCATGTCCGCCCAGCCCCGCCCCCTTTCCCTGCCCGGCATCGCCCAGGTCCAGGCCCTCGCCGCCAGCGAGATGGCCGCCGTGGACGCCCTGATCCGCGGCCGGCTGGCCTCGGACGTGGTGCTGATCAACCAGATCTCCGAACACATCGTCGCCGCCGGCGGCAAGCGCCTGCGGCCCATGCTGGTCGTGCTGGCGGCCCGCGCCGTGGGCGGGGGTGGCACGGACGCGCACCAGCTGGCGGCGATCATCGAGTTCATCCACACCTCGACCCTGCTGCACGACGACGTGGTGGACGAGTCCGATCTGCGCCGCGGCCGGCGCACCGCCAACGCGCTGTGGGGCAACGCCCCGAGCGTCCTGGTCGGCGATTTCCTGTATTCGCGCAGCTTCCAGCTGATGGTGGAACTGGACTCGATGCCGGTCATGCGCATCCTGGCCGACACCACCAACCAGATCGCCGAGGGCGAGGTGCTGCAGCTGCTGCACGTGCACAACCCCGATACCGACGAAGCGGCCTACCTGCGCGTGATCGAGCGCAAGACCGCGGTGCTGTTCGCGGCGGCCACGCGCCTGGGTGCGCTGCTGTCCGGCGCCGACGAGGCCGTCCAGCAGGCCATGCACGACTACGGCATGAACCTGGGCCTGGCCTTCCAGATCGCCGACGACGTGCTCGACTACACCGCCGACTCCGACGCCCTGGGCAAGAACCTGGGCGACGACCTGGCCGAAGGCAAGGCCACCCTGCCCCTCATCCACGCCATGGCACACGCCGGCGACGAGGTCCGCGCCCGCCTGCGCGAAGCGATAGAAACCGGCGACGCCGATACGATGCCCGAGGTGCTGGCGGCGATCAGCGAATCCGGCGGCATCGCCTACAGCCGCGATCGCGCCGCCCACTATGCGGACCGCGCCGAGGCCGCCCTGGATGCCCTGCCCGACACCGAGTGGTCACGCGCGCTGCGCGGACTGGCCCGCTACGCCGTCAACCGCGGGCACTGAAACTCTGTAGGAGCGCCTTCAGGCGCGAATCTTTTGACTTGGCCTTCGGCCAAGAAGAAATTCGCGCCTGAAGGCGCTCCTACAGGATCAGGTCAGTCCTGGAAGACCTCGTCGAAGAAGTCTTCCATCATCGCGTAGGCACGTTTGGCGGCACGGGGGTCGTACATGCAGCCCGGACTGTTGGCGTCGGCCTCGGCGAAGCAGTGCACCGCGCCGCCGAAGTTGACGAAGGTCCAGTCCGCGTTCGCCGCGGCCATCTCTTCCTGGAACGCCGCGATCTGCGCCTGCGGCACGTAGCTGTCGGCGGCGCCATTGAGCACCAGCACGCTGGCGTCGACCTCGCCCGCCTTGGCCGGCATCGTCGTCTCGAGGTTGCCGTGGAAGCTGACCACGCCGGCCACGTCCGCGCCGCTGCGCGCCAGCTCCAGCACGATCGCACCGCCGAAGCAGAAGCCGATGCCGCCGATGTCGCTGGCATCCAGCGGCGCCTTGCCGGCCGAATCGCGCAGCACGCCCAGCGCGGTGTTGATGCGACCGCGCAGCGCCTCGCGGTCCGCATAGACCGCACCCGCGGCCTTGCCGGCCTCCTGCGCATTGGCCGGGCGCACGCCGCTGCCATACATGTCCACCAGCAGGATCACGTAGTCGTCGTCGGCAAGCTGTTTCGCCTTCTCGACCGCCGCGTCGGTGACGCCCATCCAGTTCGGCACCATCAGCAGCCCCGGGCGGCGATCGTCTTCGTCGGCGTCGTAGACCAGGTAGCCGTCGAAGGTGGTGCCGCCGTGTTCCCAGCTCACCGGCTCGGCGACGGGCCTGGCCTGGGCGGTGGCGGTGAGGGCGAGCAGCAAAAGGGCGAACAGGCTACGGCGCATGGCGGTGGGGTCCTTGGAGGCCGGGTTTAAAACCGGGGTCAGAGTCGACTTTTCCCGATGCTGTGCCCGTTGCCGTTAAATGCCGATGAAAAGTCGACTCTGACCCCGGTTTTCAGGCGACGCCGAGGCCGGGGATGGTGTTGATCAGGTCGGGGTCGAAGCCGGCGGCCTTGGCGAAGTGGCGGCCACGGTCGATGTAGTCGCGGTAGCGCGGGAAACTGGGCGCGCCCGGAGACAACAACAGCACGCCGTCGTGGCCCAGGGCCTGCAGGCCCAGCTTCACCGCTTCGCTGACCTCCTCGGCCTCGGCCAGGATGAAGCGCCCGCCCTGGGCCAGCGGTTTGAGTTTTTCGTGGATGCGCGGGCCATTCTGGCCCATCGTGATCACGGCGGTCACCGGTTCGGAGGCGATGCGTTCGACGCAGATGCCCCAATCCAGCCCGCGGTCGTAACCGCCCACCAGCAGGGCGACGCGGCGACCGCGATAACAGTCGAGCGCGGCGATGGTGGACTGGGGCGTGGTCG
>CAXAYM010000311.1:0-3204 GCA_963973175.1 uncultured Arenimonas sp. | reverse complement strand
CCTGCCTCAATTCCTCGCTGCCCGGGGAGCAGGCCGCGCGGATCGAGGCCCAACTGGTCGCCGGCGAGCTTGACCTGCTGTACGTGGCGCCCGAGCGGCTGCTGACCGACCGTTTCCTGTCGCTGCTGGGCCGCAGCCGGCTGGCCCTGTTCGCGATCGACGAGGCCCACTGCGTGTCGCAATGGGGCCATGATTTCCGGCCCGAGTACCGCGAACTCAACCTGCTGCACGAGCGCTGGCCCGAGGTGCCGCGCATCGCGCTCACCGCCACGGCCGACCCGCCGACCCGGCGCGAGATCGCCGAGCGCCTGGACCTGCAGGACGCGCCGTGTTTCATCACCTCCTTCGACCGGCCGAACATCCGCTACCGGGTGGCGCTGAAGGACAACGCCCGCCAGCAGCTGCTCGATTTCCTGCAGCCGCGCAAAGGCCAGGCGGGCATCGTCTATTGCCTGTCGCGGCGCAAGGTCGAGGAAACCGCCGCCTTCCTGTCGGCACGCGGCATCGATGCCCTTCCCTACCACGCCGGCCTGGACGCCGGCGTGCGCGCGGCCAACCAGCGGCGCTTCCTGCGCGAGGAAGGCATCGCGATGGTCGCCACCATCGCGTTCGGCATGGGCATCGACAAACCCGACGTGCGTTTCGTCGCCCACCTGGACCTGCCCAAGTCCGTGGAGGGTTATTACCAGGAAACCGGTCGCGCCGGCCGCGACGGCGATCCTGCCGAAGCCTGGCTGTGTTACGGCATGGGTGACGTGGTGACGCTGGGACAGATGATCGCCCAGTCCGGCGCCGGCGAAGAACGCCAGCGCCTCGAGCGGCGCAAGCTCGACCTGCTGCTGGGTTATTGCGAATCCACCCGCTGCCGCCGCCAGTCGTTGCTGGCGGCCTTCGGCGAGGACCACCCGGGCCACTGCGGCAACTGCGACAACTGCCTGGAGCCGCCGAAGACCTGGGACGGCACCGTGGCGGCACAGAAGGCACTGTCCTGCGTCTATCGCACCGGCCAGCGTTTTGGCGTCACCCACCTGGTGGACGTGCTGCGCGGTGCCGACACCGAACGCATGCGCCAGCTTGGCCACGACCAGCTCTCGACCTATGGCATCGGCACCGAACTCAGCGCGCAGCAGTGGAAGGGCGTGTTCCGCCAGCTGGTGGCCCTGGGCCTGCTCGATGTCGACATCGAGGGCCACGGCAGCCTGCGCCTGACGCCCGACAGCCGCGCCGTGCTGCGCGGCGAACAGGCCGTGAGCCTGCGCGAGGAAGTGGTGCGCAAGCGCGAGCGCGAGCGCTCTGCCCGCGCCGCGCCGGCGCCGGTGCAGCTGGCCCCTGCCGACCAGCCGGTGTTCGAGGCCCTGCGCGAACTGCGCGCCGCCCTGGCCCGCGAACAGGCCGTGCCCGCCTACGTCATCTTCCACGACGCCACCCTGCGCACCATCGCCGAACGGCGCCCGGCCTCGCTGGCCGAACTGGGAACCGTCGGCGGCGTCGGCGCCGCCAAGCTCGAACGCTACGGCCCCCGCGTCCTCGAACTCCTGACCGACCTGTAGGAGCGCCTGGACGGTTAAACTGGCACGCCCTGCGCTCCGCTCCCGTATCCCCATGTTCCGAAGCACCCTGCTCGCCACCACCCTGCTCGCCCTCGCGCCCCTCGCCCAGGCCGCCTGCGGCGGCACCGCCACCGCACGCTCGGACAACGACGTCTATGGCCAGGCCGGCCAGGACCAGGGTTATTCGGCCGGATTCGCCTTTGCCTGGACCACGCCGACCGTCGAACGCGACGGGGCGACCTGCCTGCCGGGCCTGGATCGCGCCAGCCGGTGGCTGGCCTGGGGCCCGGGTACGCACCGGAACCTGGTGCTGAGCTTCCACCATGCCCTGTACACGCCGACCGACGGCACCCGCGCAGACCTGATCGCCGATGACCGCCCTTACGCCGGGACGATGCTGTTCGGCATCGGCCAGCAGGTGCGCGACGCGAACCGCATGGCCGCCACGCACCTGCGCCTGGGCATCGTCGGGCCTTCTGCGAAGGGCGAAGCCGCACAGGATGCCTTCCACCATCTGTTCGGCCGCGAACGCTTTCGCGGCTGGGACAACCAGCTGCGGGACGAACCGCTGCTGCAGCTGGCGCACGAGCGCGCCTGGCGCCACCAGCCCGAGCCCGGCCAGGGCGGCCTGGGCTGGGACCGCATCTGGTTCGCCGGCGGCGCCGTGGGCAGCCCGTCCACCTACGCGAACGGCGGCGTCGAACTGCGCTTTGGCAAGAACCTGCCGGACGACTTTGGTTCCAACCCGATGCGGCTGGCCGGCGATGGCACGTCGCCGGTGCTGGTTTCCCCGGACGGCAGCGGCTGGAACTGGCACTTCTTCGCCAGCCTCGAAGCACGCGCCGTGGCGCACGAGGTCACGCTCGACGGCACGCTGACCCGCGATGGCCACTCGGTCGAAAGCCGCGCCGCCTTCGCCGAACTGGCGCTCGGCGTGGTGCTCAGCCACGGCCCCTGGCGACTGGCCGGCGCCCACTACCGCCGCAGCCGCGAATTCGACGGCCAGCGCGAGGCACCGGTCTACGGCAGCCTGTCGCTGTCCCGGCGCTTCTGACCCAATGTAGGAGCGCCTTCAGGCGCGAATCTTTTGGCTTTGCCTTCGGCAAAGAAACGATTCGCGCCTGAAGGCGCTCCTACGGGATGGGTGGTGGGCCGTGAAGGATTCGAACCTTCGACCAAAAGATTAAAAGTCTTCTGCTCTACCAACTGAGCTAACGGCCCACCGGAAAAACAAGGCGCGCAGTTTACCGCATCAGGCGCGCGAGGCGTAGCGCGTCGGGTCGGGCAGGACCGCGGCGGCGAACCCCTCGGCCCGGAGCCGGCAGGCATCGCAGCGGCCACAGGCGCGGCCCTGGTCGTCGGCCTGGTAACACGACACCGTGCGCGAGAAATCCACGCCAAGGCGGGCGCCCTCCCGGGCGATGTCGGCCTTGGACATTTTCATCAGCGGCGCATGCACGCGCAGCGAATGGCCTTCGACGCCGGCCTTGGTGGCCAGGTTGGCCAGGCGCTCGAAGGCCTCGATGAAGGCCGGCCGGCAGTCGGGGTAGCCGCTGTAGTCGACGGCGTTGACGCCGCAGAACAGGTCGTCGGCGCCCAGCACCTCGGCCCAGCCCAGGGCGATCGACAGCATGATGGTGTTGCGCGCCGGCAC
>CAXAYM010000310.1:0-3221 GCA_963973175.1 uncultured Arenimonas sp. | reverse complement strand
GCCCCAGTTCCCGGGCCTCAAGCAGCATCACGTCCGCCCCGCCCCGCTCGACCAGGCCCAGTGCCGTATTCAGGCCGGCAAAACCGCCGCCGACGATGCAGGTGTGGACCTCATGCCGGCCGGCGAGCGGCGCGTGCAGCGCCGGCACCGGCGCCCGGGCGCGGTAGAAGCTGTCGGCCTCCATGCGGCGCCCGGCCGCCGCTCAGCGCGCCAACGCGGCGCGCATGTACTCGCGCGCGGGCTCGGCCAGGTCCTCGTGGTCGAGCGCGAACTCGATCGTGGCTTCGACCAGGCCGATGCGGCTGCCGCAGTCGAAACGGCGGCCCTGGAAGCGGTAGGCCAGCGTGCGTTTGCGGGCCATCAGCGTCGCGATGGCGTCGGTGAGCTGGATCTCGCCGCCGGCGCCGGGCGCGGTCTTGCGCAGCAGCTCGAAGATGCTGCCATCGAGCACGTAGCGCCCGACCACGGCCAGCGTGCTCGGCGCGTCCTCGGGATGCGGCTTCTCGACGATGGCCTCGATGTCGCCGAAACGCCCGGAAAAATCGCGGGTGGCGACGATGCCATAGCTGCCGGTCTGCTCGCGCGGCACGTCCTGCACGGCGATCACGCTGGCGTCTTCGGCTTCGGCCAGGTCGGCCATCTGCTTGAGCGCACCGGGCCCCTTGTTCCAGATCAGGTCGTCGGGCAGCACCACCGCGAAGGGCTCGTTGCCCACCACCGGTTCGGCGCACAGCACCGCGTGGCCGAGGCCCAGCGCTTCGGCCTGGGTCACGAAGACCGCGCGCACGTGCTTGGGCAATACGTCGCGAATCAGCGACAGCAGTTCGGATTTGCCCTTTTTCTCGAGCTTGTGTTCGAGCTCGTAGGCCTTGTCGAAATAATCGGCCACCGAGTGCTTGTAGCGGTTGGTCACGAAGACCAGGGTGTCGCAGCCGGCTTCGATCGCCTCGTCCACGGCGTACTGGATCAGCGGCTTGTCCACGACCGGCAACATTTCCTTGGGCACGGTCTTGGTGGCGGGCAGGAAGCGGGTGCCCAGGCCAGCGACGGGGAATACGGCCTTTCTGATTCGGGAAGTCATTCGGTTCTCGTCAGTCGGGTTTCAGGTCCGCCGGATACGGGTCGTCGCCCTGTCGGGCTTCCGGCCGGTACTCCGGCACGGCTTCGCGCAGCAGGTCGGTCAGCGCGTCGTGCGCGCCCGGGTCGGCCAGCAGCGCATCCAGGCGCGCCAGGAGGGCACGCGTCTGGCCGGCGGCGATCTCGCGCGGCCTGGCCAGCAGGATGCGCGGGTGGCGGGTGCGCTGGTAGCGCTCCTGCGGGTCGAAAAGGATCTCGTGCAGTTTTTCGCCAGGGCGCAGGCCAGTGTAACTCACCGCGATGTCGACCCCGGGCCGCTTGCCGCTGAGGCGGATCATCTGCTCGGCCAGTTCCCGGATCGGCACCGGCCGGCCCATGTCCAGCGCGTAGACGGCGCCATTTTCGCTCGCCAGGCCGACCGAGTGCAGGATCAGCTGGCAGGCTTCAGGGATGGTCATGAAATAACGCGTCACCTCCGGATGGGTGACCGTCACCGGACCGCCGGCGGCGATCTGCTTGCGGAACAGCGGCACCACGCTGCCTGCCGAATCGAGCACGTTGCCGAAGCGCACCACCGACAGCCGGACCGTACTGCCTTCCAGCTCCGCCTGGCAGGCCAGCTCGGCGAATCGTTTGCTGGCCCCCAGCACATTGGCCGGGCAGATGGCCTTGTCCGTCGAGATCAGCACGAAATTCTCGACGCCCGCATCGCGGCAGGCGCGGGCCAGCACCGCCGAGGCGACGACGTTGTTGCGCAGTGCCTCGCGCATCTGCGTCTCGAGCATCGGCACCTGCTTGTTCGCCGCCGCGTGGAAGACATAGTCGACCTTGTCCGCCAGCGCGATCGCGCAGGCGACCGGATCGCTGCAGTCGGCCAGCATCGGGCGCAGCGGGATGTGCGGGAAGGCGCGCTGCAGTTCTTCGGTGATTTCGCAAAGTGGAAGCTCCGCGCGTTCGAACACCAGCAGCTCGGCCGCCCCTGCCGCGGCGCACTGGCGCGCCAGCTCCGAACCGATCGAGCCCCCGGCGCCGGTGACCAGCACGCGCTTGCCGGCCACCGAACCCAGGCCCAGCGAGGCATCGAACTGGACCGGCGGCCGCCCCAGCAGGTCCTCGATGCGCAGCTCCGCCAGCTCGAGGCGCTGGGGCCGGCCGGCGAGCACGTCGGTCAGGCGCGGCGCTGCCCGGAACGGCAGGCCGGTGTCGTCGCACAGCTCGACCACGCGCTGCATCTCGCTGGCGCTGGCCGAAGGCATCGCGATGACCAGCAGGTTGGGCGCGGTTTCCTGGGCGATGTAAGGCAGGTCGCCGATCGCGCCCAGCACCGGCACGCCGCGCACCTTGGCACCCTTGAGCGCCGGGTTGTCGTCGAGCAGGCCGACCGCCGAATAGCGGCCGTCGCTGGCCAGTTCGCGCAGCAGGTTCTCGGCGGTGCGGCCCGCGCCCAGCACCAGCACGCGCTTGGCGTCCTCGTTGGTGGTGCGCAGGCGGTAGTCCTTCCAGAGCCGGTACAGCACGCGCGGCAGGCCCAGCATCACCACCAGCGCCACCGGGTACGGGAACAGCACGCGTCTGGGCACGTCCGGCAACAGGCCGATGAGGAACAGGATCGCCACGATCAGCAGTACGCCAAGCAGCGCACCGCGCACCAGGTTGGCCAGGTCGGGCACGCTGGCGAAGCGCCAGAGGCCCTGGTAGAGCCCCACCACCTGCAGCACCACGCCCTGGGTCAGGACCGCCACCACCAGCTCGGTGCCCAGCGACGGCGCCGGCGGGGCGCCGGCCATCGCCGCGAGCCAGCGCAGGCCCAGCCACACGGCGACGATCATGGCCAGGTCGTGCAGCACGATCAGAAGCCGGGGCGTCAGGCTGGTAAGGCTTCGAATCGCGGATCTCATCCGGCGGGACTTCCGTGGGGGGGACGCGCGGTCGCGGCCGGCCGTGGCCAGGCGCGCCCGAGGAGCGAATACGCAATGATGCCAAAACCAAGCGTCGCCAGGCTGCCCGGCATGGCCCATCCCACCGGCTGCTGCCGCAGCCACAGCGCGATGCCCAGCGCGGCCAGGGTCCAGCCGGCGTAGAGCATGCAGATGCCGGCGTGGCTCCAGCCGTGGGCCACGGCACGCTGGTAGAGGTGTTCGCGG
>CAXAYM010000309.1:0-3239 GCA_963973175.1 uncultured Arenimonas sp. | reverse complement strand
GGCTTTCACCCGGCGATCGAAATCCAGCGGTTTGCGGCAGGCGTCCTCGATGGCGCCCTGGAGGTCGCCGGTCGAGGGGATGAATTCGGCCAGCAGGCGCGGGTCCCAGTGCCAGGCCAGGCGGCCATCTTCGCGCGGCCTGAGCAGGTGGGCCAGTTGCGCCGGTGATTTGCGCTGGCGGCGGTGCGGCAGGTAGGCGGCGATTTCTTCGGCGGCGTGTTCAAGGGACGCGAAGCCGTCGGGATGCGCCGTCATGAAACCCAGGATGCGTTCGACGCCCGAGGCTTCCCAGCGCGGCGTGATGTCCACCAGCACCAGCGCACTGAACGCCCGGTGGCGGGCCTGGGCCATCAGGCCGGTCAGCCCGCCCATCGAGGCACCGACCAGTACCGGGGCGTGGCCCAGGGCGCGGGCGGCAAGCACGACGTCATCGACGAACTGCTCGCCGCGGTAGGGCAGGCCGGCCGGGTTGCGCCCGGATTCGCCGTGCCCACGCAGGTCCCAGGCCAGGCTGGCGCGGCCCGATTCGGCCAGGCGCCGCTGGGTGCCCAGCCAGGCCTGGCGGGTCTGGCCGAAGCCGTGGGCCAGCAGCAGGCCCGGGCCGGTGCCTTCGGCGAGGCTGGCCTGGAGACGCAGGCCGTCGTCCGTCGCCAGGGAAAGCGGCGACGGGCCGGGCGTCGTGACGGCAGGGGCGGAATTAACCATACGGCCGAGTATGGGTTGCGATTTGTTCGCCTGTCAATACCAGCCCGTATGGTGCATGATCGCTCCATCCCGTAAACTTGCCGACCGTATGGTAACCCCTGCCTCCAAGTTGGATCGTCCGGCCCGCCTGAGCGCCGAAGACTGGGCCCTGGCCGCGCTCGACGTGATTGCCGAGCAGGGACTGGCGGCGGTCGCCGTCGATCCGCTGGCGCGCCGTCTCGGCGTGACCAAGGGCAGCTTCTACTGGCATTTCCCGTCGCGCGAAGCGCTGCTGGTCGCCGCGCTCGAACGCTGGGAAGTGATGGAGCAGGAAACCGTGTTCGGCCAGCTCGAGGCCGTGCCGGAACCGCGCGCGCGCCTGAAGGCGCTGTTCCAGCTGGTCGCCCACGAACTCAAGCCCCACATCATCTACAGCGAACTGCTCAAGGCGCTCGACCACCCGGTCGTGCAGCCGGTGCTGAGCCGCGTGTCGCAGCGCCGCCTGGATTACCTGGCCGCCAGCTTCCGGCAGGCCGGCCTGCCGCGCCTGGATGCGCAGAACCGCGCGCGCCTCACCTACGCCGCCTACGTGGGCTTCCTGCAGCTGTCGCTGCAGCTGGGCCAGCCGCGGCTGCACCACGACGAATTCGAAGCCTATGTCGGCCACGTGATGGCCACGTTGATCCCGGACTAGCTTCGTCCGCCTTTCCCTTTCAGGCCCCGACAGGAGCCCTCCCGGTCATGACAAGCAAGCTCGCCAGCCTCACCCAGTGGGTCGATTCGGTCGCCCAGCTCACCCAGCCCGACGCCGTGCACTGGTGCGACGGTTCCGACGCCGAACACGCCAGGCTGGTCGAGCTGATGCTGTCCACCGGCGACCTCGTGAAGCTCAACGAGCAGACCCACCCGAACTGCTACCTGCACCGGTCCAGTCCCTCGGACGTGGCGCGCGTCGAACACCTGACCTTCGTCTGCACCCATCACCCCGCCGACGCCGGCCCGAACAACAACTGGATGGCGCCGGACGAGGCCCACGCCGAGATGGACGCCCTGTACAAGGGCTGCATGCGCGGCCGCACGATGTACGTCATTCCCTACTGCATGGGGCCGATCGACTCGCCGCTGTCGCGCTGCGGCGTCGAGATCACCGACAGCCCCTACGTGGTGGCGAACATGCGCCTGATGACCCGCATGGGCGCCCCGGCGCTGGCGCGCATCGAGCGCGAGGGTTCGTTCGTGAAGGGCCTGCACTCGATCGGCGAGCTCGACCCCAACCGCCGTTTCATCATGCACTTCCCGGAAGAGCTGGCGATCCAGAGTTATGGCTCGGGTTACGGCGGCAACGCGCTGCTGGGCAAGAAGTGCCACGCGCTTCGCATCGCCAGCCACCAGGCCCGCAACGAAGGTTGGCTGGCCGAACACATGCTGATCGTCGGCATCGAAAATCCGCAGGGTGAAACCCACTACGTCGCCGCGGCGTTCCCCTCGGCCTGCGGCAAGACCAACCTGGCGATGCTGATCCCGCCGGAAGGCTATCGCCGCGACGGCTGGAAAGTCTGGACGGTCGGCGACGACATCTGCTGGATGCGCCCGGGCGAAGACGGTCGCCTTTACGCGATCAACCCCGAGGCCGGTTATTTCGGCGTGGCGCCGGGCACCAGCGAGAAGACCAACGCCAATGCCATGGCGATGCTCAACCGCGATGCCATCTTCACCAACGTCGGCGTCACCGCCGACAACCAGCCCTGGTGGGAAGGCATGAGCACCGGCGAGCCGGCCAGGGACTGGCAGGGTCGCCCCTACGACAAGTCGGTGTCCCCGGCCGCGCACCCGAATGCGCGCTTCACCGTCAGCGCGAAGCAGTGCCCCAGCTACACCGAGCAGGCCGAAGCCCCGCAGGGCGTGCCGATCAGCGCCATCGTGTTCGGCGGCCGCCGGGCCTCGCTGGTGCCGCTGGTGCTCGAGGCCCGTGACTGGACCCACGGCGTGCTGGTCGGCGCCTCGATGGCCTCGGAAACCACCGCCGCCGCCACCGGCGCGGTGGGCGTCGTGCGCCGCGATTCGATGGCGATGAAGCCCTTCGCCGGCTACAACTTCGGCGACTACTTCGCGCACTGGTTGTCCTTCGACAAGGACGGCGCGAAGCTGCCGAAGATCTTCCAGGTGAACTGGTTCCGCAAGGATGCCGACGGCAAGTTCATGTGGCCGGGCTTCGGCGACAACATGCGCGTGCTCGAGTGGATGCTCAAGCGCGTCACCGGCCAGGCGAACGCCATCGAAACGCCGGTCGGCAACCTGCCGCTGCCGTCGGACATCAACACCGACGGTCTGGACCTGGACGCCGCCGTGCTCGAGCAGCTGTTGTCGATCGACCGCAGCGGCTGGAAGGCCGAGATGGAATCGATCGCCGAATACCTGGACGAATACGGCGACCGCACCCCCGCGGCCCTGAAGGCCGAGCGGGCCAAGATCGCCGCCCAGCTGGCCTGAGCCGCAACCGCTGTAGGAGCGCCTTCAGGCGCGAATCTTTTGACTTTGCCTTCGGCAAAGAAGGG
>CAXAYM010000308.1:0-3263 GCA_963973175.1 uncultured Arenimonas sp. | reverse complement strand
CGCCTCGTGGTGGCAAACCCGGCCGCCGCCCGATTTCCCGGCGGCGCAGCAGGCCGTTCCCGAGCGGCTGGTGGTGGTGCCGGACCCCTCCACCGACGACCTCGCCACGCTGACAGCAATCGCCGAAGCCCTGCGCCTGGGCCTCGGCGAGGCGCCAAACCCGCCCATCGTGGACGCCGACCGCAGCCAGCTGGCGCTGGCACAGGCCGGTCTTGGTGGTCGACTGGCGAAGGACGACTCCCTGCTGGCGGTATTGCCGGCCACCGGCGTGCTTCGCCTGCGCCTGGATGACGACGGAACGCTCGCGGCCAGCCTTGGCACCACCGATGGCGCGGCCACGCCGCCGTTCACCGCGGCCCCGGGAACCGGCCCCCGACAGGCCGCGGTGGCGATGGCCCGGCACTACGGGTTCGGGGAGCTGCCGGCTGGACTGCTCCCGGAAGACCGCGGCCAGCTGCGCACCTACGGCGAAGCGCTCGCCCTGCGGGATGCCGGGCGCTGGGAAGCGGCGGCGGATCGCTTCCAGGCCCTTGCGGACCAGGCGCCCGGCTTCGCCCCCGCCTGGCTCGGCCTGGCGGAAGCCGCCCGCGCCGCCGGCCAGCACGACCTGGCCGGGGACGCGGCGCGTCGCGGCGCCGCCCTGGCCTCGCCGGTCCGGCCACGCCTGCAGGCCCTTGCCGACCTTTACCAGGGAGACTTCGACGCCGTGCTGGCGGCGCAGCGGGCCCGGGTGGATTCGCGCCCCGACGACCTCGACGCCCGGCTGCAGCTGGCGAAGCTGGAGGTCGACGCCGGCAGCTTCGACGTGGCGTCCACCCTGCTGCGCGAACTGCTCGCGCGCGATCCCCAGGACCCGCGCGCCTGGTTCCTGCTGGGCAAGGCGGCGATCCTGCAGGGCGACCCGCGCCAGGCGGTGGAGGAACACCTGGTGCGCGCACTGGTGCTCTACAAGCGCGGCCGCAGCGCATTCGGCGAGGCCGAAACCACCAATGCGATGGGCGTGGGCTACGCCCGGCTCGGCCAGGTCGAAGACGCCGAGGAGCAGTACCGCAAGGCAGCCGCGCTGCGCCGCGAACTGGGCGATCGCCGCGGCCTTGCCAGCAGCCTGCGCAATCTCGCGCAGCTGGCCATGGTGCGCGGGCATTTCGACGCCGCCCAAGACAACCTGGCCGAGGCCGGCGCGCTGTTCGAACAGCTTGGCGACCGCGGCGGTGCCGCCGCCGTGGACAACGAGCTGGGCCTGCTGGCCGAGGAGCGCGGCAACTACACCGAAGCCCTGGCCGCGTACAAGCGCGCGCTGCGCGGCCGCGAAGCCGCCAACGATCCGCAGGGTTTCGCCGAAAGCCTCAACAACATCGGTTTCGCCCACTACCAGCTGGGCGACTACGACAACGCCCGCGTGTTCTGGCAGCAGGCCCGCGAGGCCTTCGTGGCGCTGGACGACCACAACGGCATCGTGCGCGCCGACCAGAACCTGGGCTTGCTCGACCTGGCCCGCGGCGACTGGGCGGACGCCGGCCGGCGCTTGAACGCGTCACTGCGCGAAGCCCGTGACCGCCACATGCTCGAAGAGGCCGCCGTCAGCCTGCGCAACCTCGCCGAACTGGCCCTGTTGCAGGGTGATCTCACGGTGGCGGCCAGCCACCTCGACGAGGCGCGTCGCCTGTTCACCGAACGCAATGACCAGCGCGGCCTGGTCGACGCCGACCTGCTGCAGGCCCGGCTGCTGGCCGCCGCCGGCCGCAACGGGCAGGTGCAGTCCCTGCTGGACGGGATCCGTCCGGCGCTGCAGGAAAGCTCGCTCGAGCAGCGCGCCATCGCCGCGCTCGTCGAAGCCCGGCTCCAACGGGACGCCGGCAATGACCGCGGCGCCGACGCCGCGCTGGTTCGTGCCCGGGCGCTGGCGGAGGAAGCCGGCGTGCGCGCACTTCGACTCGAAGCCGACGTGCTGGCGACCCGGACCACGGCCGAGGCGGCGGCCCTGGAGAACGAACTGACCGCGCTCGGAAACCTCCCGCTGCGCCTGCTCTGGCGCGAACGCCTGCTGCAGGCGCAGATGGGCAGTGGCGACGCCGCCGGCGCGGCGGACACCTATCGGGCCGCCGCGCACGAACTCCGGGACCAGGGCGGCTACCTGCGTGCCCATCGCCTGCACAGCCTGGGCGCCCGTGCGCTGGCCCAGGCCGGTGATGCAGGGGCCGCGGCGCGCGCCGGTGAACTGGCCGCAAGCAGCCTCGAGGCGCTGCAGGCGAAGGTGGCCTCCCTGCCCGCGGCGAAGGAGCCCGCCGATGCCCGCTAAGCCCGAGGACCTGGCCACCACGCTTGAGAACCTGCGCGCGGACTACCGGGCCCTGGTCGAACGGCTCGAGGGCAATGAACGCGAATTCCAGCGGCTTGGCCGGGCCATCTTCCGGGTCGAGGAGGAAGAACGGCGGCGCCTGGCCCGCGAACTGCACGACGGCCTGGGCCAGAACCTCACCGCACTCAAGCACCGCATCGCCCTGCTGGCCGACCAGCTCGGTGATTCGCGGCCCGACCTCAAGCCCGACATCGACGCCAGCCTCGCGCTGTGCACGCAGGGCCTGGCCGACACCCGCGAACTCTCGCGCCTGCTGCGTCCCCAGGTGCTCGACGACCTGGGCCTGGAGGCGGCGCTGGACTGGCTGGCCCGCACCCTCGGCAAGCCCGGGGAACTCGACATCCGGATCCGTGCGCAGGGTTTGCCGACGCTCGAACCTGATCTGCAGACCCTGGTCTTCCGGATCACCCAGGAGGCCCTGGCCAACGTGCTGCGCCACGCCGGTGCCAGCCAGGCCCTTGTTTCCGTGCGCGTGCGCGCTGGCCTGCTCCGACTCACCGTCTGGGACGACGGCCCCGGCTTCGATGTCGCCAGGGCGTTGGAAAAATCCAGCCGCGGCGACAGCACCGGCCTGGGGGGCATGATGGACCGGGTCCGGCTCTACGGCGGCCGCCTGCAGCTTGAATCGGGCGGCGATGGCACCCGGCTCGAGGCCGCGGTCCCGATGCCCGGGGAGGCTGGCATACTGCCGTCATGAACACGCTCCCGGGCCGCAGCCTGCGGGTCCTGATCGCCGACGACCACACGCTGGTCCGGGAAAGCCTTGTCTCCGTGCTCGAGACCGCCGGCGTCTGCCAGGTGGTCGCGCAGGCCTCCAATGGCCTCGAGGCACTGGCCCTGGCCGCCGAACACGATCCGGATGTCGCCATCATCGACATTTCCATGCCCAACCTCGGTGGCCTGG
>CAXAYM010000307.1:0-3284 GCA_963973175.1 uncultured Arenimonas sp. | reverse complement strand
TGGGCTGCGAGACCTGCGCACAGACCGGCTATCGCGGCCGCATCGGCGTCTTCGCCCAGCGGCCAGCGGCCGTCGAGCGGCGAAAGCACATCCCAGTCGCCGTCGCGCCAGGCGGCGTGCAGGCGCTCCCAGGCCGCTTCCTCCAGCACCACGCCCTCGCGCAGCAGCAGCACGTCCCGGCCCGGGTGCTGCGCGCGGGCACGCGCCAGCGCCTGCGCCGGCGAGTCGGCCCAGCGGCACGTGACCGGTCGGGAAATGGCATCCATGCGAAGCGTTCAGTCTCGGGTGGGATCGGGGCAATCGCGGCCTGCTAGACTCGCCGCACCCCGGGATTATCCATGTCCGTGCCCCGAAGCGCTTCCCCCAAATCCTCAGGCTCTCCCTCCGCCCGTCCCCGCTGGCGTACCTGGCTCTTCCGCGCCGCCCTGCTCGCGCTGGGCCTGGCCGTGGGCGTGGGCGTGCCGTATTTCTACGTGCTCGACAAGCGCGTGCGCGCCGAATTCGACGCCCTGGTCTGGCAGGTGCCGACCCGGGTCTATGCGCGCCCCCTGGCGCTGGCGCCTGGCGTGCGCATGGACGCCGACACCCTGCAGCTCGAACTGGCCGCCGCGGGTTACCGCGAGGATGCCGGCGACCTGCCGGGTACCTGGTCGCGCGATGGCAAGCGCTTCGACATCGCCACCCGCTCCTTCACCGACCTGGACGGGCCCGTGCCGGCACGCCGGCTCTCGGTGGTGGTCGAAGGCGGGCGCATGGCCGCGGTCACCGACCGGCGGACGGGCAAGGCGGCGGAAAACGCACGCCTCGACCCGGCGCGCATCGCCACGCTCTACGGCGACGTCACCGAGGAACGCCGCCTGGTGCAGCTGCAGGACGTCCCGTCCCTGCTGGTCACGGGCCTGCAGGCGGTCGAGGACCGCAACTTCAAGCACCACCACGGCATCGACCCCTGGGGCATCCTGCGCGCGGCCTGGGTCAACACCCGCGAAGGTGAAATCGAGCAGGGCGCCAGCACGCTGACGCAGCAGCTGGTGCGCAATCTTTTCCTCAGCCGCGAAGTGGCCTGGACCCGCAAGATCAAGGAAGCCAGCTACTCGATAATCATCGAGGCGCGCTACGACAAGCAGCGCATCCTCGAGGCCTATTTCAACGAGGTTTACCTGGGCCAGCAGGGCAACCAGGCCATCCACGGCATCGCCGCCGGCGCCGAGTTCTGGTTCGGCCGCGACCTGTCGGCGCTGCGCACGCAGGACATGGCTCTGCTGGTGGGCATGATCCAGGGTCCGTCGGTGTACGACCCGCGGCGACGTCCCGAAGCGGCGAAAAAGCGCCGCGACCTGGTGCTGGCGGTCTGGCGCGACACCGGCCTGATCAGCGCGCAGGAAGCGAAGACGGCGATGGCCTCCCCGCTCGGGGTCAGTGCGCGTCCGGGCGTGGCCTCCAACCGCAACCCGGCCTTCATGGACCTGGTGCGCCGCCAGCTTGCGCGTGATTACCCGGCCGACGCCCTGCGCGGCGCCGGCCTGGTGGTGATCACCACGCTGTCGCCGTCGGCCCAGCTGCGCGCCGAGCAGGCCGTCACCGGCACGCTCGACAAGGTGCAGCGCAAGGACGGCCCGGCGCTGCAGGCCGGCCTGGTGCTCACCGACACGCAAACCGGCGAAGTGCTGGCGATGGTCGGCAACCGAGATACCGACCAGCCCGGTTTCAACCGCGCGCTCGAGGCGCTGCGGCCGGTGGGCTCGCTGCTCAAGCCGATGGTCTACCTGCTGGCCCTGGCGCAGCCCGATCGCTGGTCGCTGGGCACGCCGGTGGACGATGCGCCGGTGAACCTGGTGCTGCCCAATGGCAAGCGCTGGAACCCTGAAAACTCCGACGGCCGCAGCCATGGCCGCGTCAGCCTCGCCGATGCGCTGGTGCATTCCTACAACCAGGCCACGGTGCGCGTGGGCATGGACGTCGGACCCGAACGCCTGGCCGAACTGCTCAAGGTGCTGGCCGGCCTGCGCGCCGAGCCCAACCCGTCGCTGATCCTGGGCTCGGTCGACCTGAGCCCGTTTTCGATGGCGCAGGTCTACCAGTTCCTGGCTTCGGGCGGCCAGATCCAGCCACTGCGCGCGGTGCGCGGCGTGCTCGACGCCAAGGGGCAGGCGGTCAGCCAGTACGACTTCAAGGCGGCCCCGGCGCAGGAGGGCGACGCCATCGCGGCGCGCCTGGTCACGCTGGCGCTGCAGGACACGGTCACCCGCGGCACCGCGCGCCAGCTGGTCGGGGACGGCCTGGGGCACCTGCGGCCGGCTGGCAAGACCGGCACCAGCAACGACAGCCGCGACAGCTGGTTCGCCGGTTATACGGGTAGTCACCTGGCGGTGGTCTGGGTCGGCAACGACCGCAATGAACCCACGGGGCTTTACGGCTCGACGGGTGCGATGCGGGTCTGGTCCTCGCTGTTCTCCGGGCTGCCCACGGCGCCGCTGGACGTCGGCATGCAGGGCCTGGAGTGGGGCTGGGTGGACGCCGAGGTGTTCGCCACCACCGAAGAGGACTGCGAAGGCGCGCGCCGTTATGCCTTCGTCGGCGGCTACCTGCCGCCCGAACACGTGAGCTGCCGCCGGAACAGCTGGCTGGACTGGTTCCGTCGCGGCGACGACGATCGCCGTGACGCTCGCGATCGCCGTGACCCCCGTGACCGAAGGATCGACTGACGTGACCGCCCGCTTTTCCCTATTTGTCCTGGCCCTGCTGCTGGCCGGCTGTGCGTCGGTGCCGGCCGGGCCGTCGCCCTCCGCAGGCGCCTCAGACGTCGCGCGCGCCTCGCCCGCGGAACTCGTGGCGCAGGTGCGTGCCGCCGGCGAGCACGGCCACGAGCTGGAAGTGCAGCCCCTTCGCGACCCGCAGGTCGAGGACCTGCGGGCCCGTGCGCAGGCCCAGGAAGAGGCCGGCAAGCCCAAGGCCGCGTTCGCGACGCTGGAACAGGCGCTGGCGATCAGCCCCGACGACCCGGAGCTGCTGCAGTGGCAGGCCGAGCTGTCCCTGATGCGCCGCGCCTGGAAGCAGGCCGAAACCCTGGCCGCGAAATCCTTCGAAGTCGGCCCGAAGCTCGGCGGCCTGTGCCGCCGCAACTGGGCGACGATCGGCCACGCCCGCGCCATGCGGGGCGCCGACGAGGCGGCCGCGGTCGCCCACCGCCAGGGCGAGTCCTGCACGGTGTCGCCACCGGTCCGCATGTAAGTGGGCGACCTCGCCGAACGCACGCTCGCCGCGCTGGCGCCGGACGGGCCGCT
>CAXAYM010000306.1:0-3289 GCA_963973175.1 uncultured Arenimonas sp. | reverse complement strand
CGACCACCGGCACCGGGCAGGCCGCGATCGCACGCGCCGCGGCGAACAGCGAGGCCCAGCCGGCCTTGAGCCCGGCCGGGTCCAGGCCCATCAGGTGGGGCACGTCCATGCCGGCCGAAAACACCTTGGCGCCGCCGGAAAGGATGATGCCGCGGGCGCCGTCGTCGGGTGCCGCTTCCAGCGCGGCATGAAGTGCCGACAGCAACTCGGGCGTCAGCGCATTGACCGGCGGGCGCGCCAGCTGGATTTCATGGATGGATCCGTGGCGATGGATCTGGAGCATGGCGGGACCTCAGGGCAGGCGGACGTCGGGAGCCCAACGATAGCGCACCGTGTAGCTGAGCCGGGTCTCGCCGCCCGCCGGGACGGCCACTTCGAAACCGGCTGCCTGGGCATCGAGCTTCTTCGCCGGCACGCTGCTGTCGGTGATCTCCCAGTCGGTCCAGCGTGGCAGCACTTCGCGCACGTGCACGGTGGCGGCCTCGTCCTTGGCGTTGCTAAGCGTCAGCACGACGCTTTCAGTCATCGTGCGGCCGGCGCGGTCGAGCTGGAAGTCGGTGCGTTCGCGCTGCGCGGTGATGTCGAAGACCGTGCCCAGCGCCAGCGACACCTTCGCCTGCGCGGGCGTGTGGCCGAGCGCGGCCTCACCGAGGAAATCCTTGCCATCGAACACCCGCACGCGACCCGCGGGCAGCGGCATGCCCAGGCCGGCCGATTTCGCGTTCTCGAAATGCAGGTTCGCGATGACCGGCTGCTCGCCTTCCTGGCGGTTGTAGTTGGGGTCGATCATCGGCTGCGGCGGCTGCCATTCGCCCATCGGCGAACGGGTTTCATAGCGTCGCTCGCAGGCAACGCCGGTGGCCGCGTCGACCAGCGGCAGGCGCTGCACGCTGCCGGTGGGCAGGTCGCCGGTGCCGGGCAGGCGGTAGGCGTGGTATTCGCCCGAGGCCTCGGGCGTCGGGGCGGCGTCGGCCACCCTCATGCGTTCTGCCTTGGCGGCCATGGCCATCGGCGGGGCGTAGCCGCCTTCGGAAACCCGGTTGGGCTGTCCGGCGACCAGGCTCAGGCCGACGTCCCGGAAGTCCATGCCCGAAGTATTGGCCACCATCGCGGCGCCGTCGAAGTCCATGCGGCAGGCCTTGCCCTGGCCACGCAGCGTGGCCTGGTATTCGGCGCGCCAGGCCAGGCCGCCGGTGGCGTAGCTCAGGGCGAAGCTCTCGCGGCCGGCGCGCGGCGCGCTGATCGTCCAGGCCATGCCGGGCTCCGCGGACAAACCTTCGGGCAGCACCGGCAGTTCGAAGCTGGCGTAGCTCGAAAGCACCTTCACCCGGCCGTCCGGCAGCTGCAGCGTGAGGCCATTGCCGGCCGCGAGCAGGACGCCCGTGTGGCGCTCAAGGCCGGTGCCGACACCCTGTTCGACGGTGACGGTCTTGCCGATGGCTCGGCGCAGCAGCGCGTCCTGGTCGGCCAGGGCGAAGTCATAGCGCTGGCCGCGCACGCGGGCCGGGCCCTGGGGCTCGAGCCGCACCGAACTGGCATCGAGGGCCTGGGGAAGCTGCGAGTAGCGCACGGTGTTGTCGCCGGACTTCAGGTCCCAGGCCAGCGAGGCGTCCACCAGGGCGTGGCCGGCGTTGGCGGGGTAACCGCCGGAGCGGGCGACGGCGTCGAAATCGCCGCTGTAGATGGTCAGGCGGGTGTTGTCGGCAGCGAAGCCGGGCGAGGCGATGGCGGCCGCGGTGGCGATCGCGAGCAATTGACGTTTCATTCAGGGCTCCATTGCGGGCGTGGGATTACTATAGGCCGATGAACGTACGACGCTTCCGGATGGGGTTGTCCCTGTTGATGCTGGCTTCAGCCTTCCCGGCCCTGGCCGCGCAGCCGGATGCCGACCCCGGTTGCCAGCCCGTGATCGAATCACCCTGGGTGCGCGCTGCGCCCCCCGGGGCCGCGTCGCTGGCGGGCTATCTCGTGCTGCGCAATCCCTGCGACGCGCCGGTCGAAGTGGTCGACGTGGAGAGCCTGGACTTCGGCATGCCCATGATCCACCGCACCGTCGAAGAGGGCGGCGTCAGCCGCATGCGGCCGGCGGGGCGCCTGGTGCTGGCGCCGGGGGAGTCACTGCGGTTCGAGCCCGGTGGCCTGCACCTGATGCTGATGCGTCCGCTGCGGCCGCTGTCCGAAGGCGACGTGGCCCGGGTGCGGCTGGTGCTGGCCGATGGCCGGCGACTGTTCGCCGAATTCCCGGTGCGCCGCCCGGCGCCCTGAGCCGCCTCAGGCCGAACAGGCTGCGACGACGGCCGCGGGCAAGGGCACCGACTGGCCCCTTCGGTCGACCCACACCAGCACGGTGTGGCCGTCGCAATAAAGCACGCCGTCGTCGCCGGCCGAACGGATGCGGTGGCCCAGGGTGAGGCTCTTGGTGCCGATGCGCTCGGCGAACAGTTCGACCCTGACGGTTTCCGGCCAGTTCACCGGCCGCCGGTAGTTGAGCTGCACGGCGGCCATGATCGGCGCGGCGCTTTCCCCGGCCCAGTCGCTGCTGAGCGACTTGAACCAGCGCACGCGCGCTTCCTCGATGTAGCCCAGGTAGCTGGCGTTGTTGACGTGGTTGAAGGCATCGAGGTCGCGCCAGCGCACTTCCAGGTCGACGCTGAAAACGACGGGGCTCATGCCTTCTTCCTCTTGCGCGGCGCCGGCGCGGACCCGGCCAGCAGCTTGGCCAGGAACTGGCCGGTGTGCGAATGCTTGTTGGCCGCGAGCTGTTCGGGCGTGCCCTCGGCCATGATCATGCCGCCGCGGTGGCCGCCCTCCGGGCCCAGGTCGACCACCCAGTCGGCGGTCTTGATCACGTCCAGGTTGTGTTCGATCACCACGATGGTGTTGCCGTCGTCGCGCAGCTTGTGCAGCACCGCCAGCAGGTGCTCGATGTCGTGGAAGTGCAGGCCGGTGGTGGGTTCGTCGAGGATGTAGAGCGTGCGGCCGGTGTCGCGGCGGCTCAGCTCCTTCGAGAGTTTCACGCGCTGGGCTTCACCGCCAGACAGCGTGGTCGCCGACTGGCCGAGCTTGATGTAGCTCAGGCCCACGTCCACCAGGGTTTCGAGCTTGCGCGCCAGCGCCGGCACCGGTTCGAACAGGGTCAGCGCGTCCTCGACCGTCATCTCCAGCACGTCGTGGATCGAATAACCCTTGTAGAGGATCTCCAGGGTTTCGCGGTTGTAGCGCTTGCCGTGGCAGACGTCGCAGGGCACGTAGACGTCGGGCAGGAAGTGCATCTCGACCTTGAGCAGGC
>CAXAYM010000305.1:0-3295 GCA_963973175.1 uncultured Arenimonas sp. | reverse complement strand
CGGGGTGCCGAGCACGCGCAGCTTGCCCAGGCCCAGGTCGTGCAGGATCTGGGCGCCGGCGCCGTTGCGGCGCCATTCCCGGGCGCGCGGGGCGTCCGGGCTGGCGGATTCGGTGATGCGGGCGAGCAGGTCGTCGGCCGACAGCGGTTCGGACAGCACCACCACCACGCCCTCGCCCGCCGCCGCGACCGCGGCCAGCGCGTCGCCGGTGGCGACGCCGAAATCGGCGCGCTGCCAGTGCAGGGCGTCCGACAGCGGGTTCTTGACGTGCACGCGCACCAGGGTCGGCGTGGCGGCATCGGGCTGGCCGCGGACCAGGGCGAAATGCAGGTCGCGGCTCAGGCGGTCGCGGTAGGTGACCAGGCGGAAGTCGCCGTGCGCGGTCGGGATGTCGCGTTCGTCCACGCGCTCGACGGTGTGTTCGGTTTCCAGGCGGTGACGGATCAGGTCTTCGATCGAGCCGATCTTCAGGCCGTGTTCGGCGGCGAACTTCTCGAGCTCCGGGCGGCGCGCCATCGAGCCGTCGGGATTGAGGATCTCCACCAGCACGCCGGCCGGCTCGAGGCCAGCCAACAGGGCCAGGTCGCTGGCCGCCTCGGTGTGCCCGCTGCGCGTGAGCACGCCGCCGGGCTGGGCCATCAGCGGGAAGATGTGGCCGGGCTGGGTCAGGTCCTCGACCGCGGCATCGGGGCACACGGCGGTGCGGATGGTGTGGGCGCGATCGTAGGCGCTGATGCCGGTGGTGACGCCTTCGGCCGCCTCGATGCTGACGGTGAAGTTGGTGTGGTAGGGCGAGTTGTTGTCGCGGACCATCGGGCCCAGCCCCAGCTGCCGGCAGCGTTCGCGCGTCAGCGACAGGCAGACCAGGCCACGCGCGTGCGTGACCATGAAGTTGATGTCGGCCGGCTTCACCAGTTCCGCGGCCATGATCAGGTCGCCCTCGTTCTCGCGGTCCTCGTCGTCGACCACGACGACCATGCGTCCCTGGCGGATTTCCTCGAGCAGCTCGGGGACGGTGGCGAAACTCATGCGTGTTCCTCGCGCGCGGCCAGCAGCCGCTCGACGTAGCGGGCGACGGTGTCGACCTCGAGATTGACGGCGCCGCCGACGGCGGTTTCGGCAAAGGCGGTATGGGCGACGGTGTGCGGCACCAGGTTCACTTCGAAGCCGCTTGCATCGACGGCATTGACGGTGAGGCTGGTGCCATCGACGGCGATCGAGCCCTTCACGGCGACGTAGCGCAGCACCGGGGCCGGGGCGCTGAAGCGCCAGCGCTGGCTGCGGCCATCGTCCCAGACCTTCTCGACGCTGCCGATGGCATCGACGTGGCCCGACACCAGGTGGCCGCCGAGACGGTCGGTCGGAAGCAGCGACCGCTCCAGGTTCACGGCGGCTCCGATGGGCAGTTGACCGAGCGTGGTCAGCGCCAGGGTTTCGTTGGAGACGTCCGCGTCCCAGCCTTCGCCGTCCCACGCCACCACGGTCAGGCAGCAGCCGCTGACCGCGATGGACTCGCCCAGGGCGATGTCGGCGTGGTCCAGGCCGCCCCAGGAAAAACGCAGGCGCTGGTCGCCGCCGCGCGCTTCGCGCGCCAGCAGCCGGCCGACCGATTGGATCAAACCCGTGAACATTTCTTCGCCCGTGTGCCGGCCTGCGCCGGGGGCCGCCATTGTACGCGGCCCGCCATGGGGCGGGTTTCACCGGGCGATGGAACGGAACGTTGCCCCGCGCAGTGGCCCGCCGGGCTTCACATCCCGGCGAACAGGGCCGCGGGACGTCCGTCGCGCACGCTGGCGGAATCCGCGTCGCCGTCAACGCGGCCATTGCCGAGGTTGAGCACCCCGCCGAAATGCAGGCTGGACAGGTCCTCCCCGGGGGCGCTGTTGTCCTCGAGCGCCAGGCTCCGGGCATGGAGGTGTCCGAAGTTCAGGATGCCGCCGGCCACGGCGACCTCCGCGTGCGGCCCGACGGCGCGATTCCCGTGCACGCGCGTGCCCTGCAGGTCCATCTCGCCGTAGTTGAGCACGGTGCCGCTGTCGCGCCGGGTGGCGAACATCAGGTTGTAGGCGATCTCGCTGTCGCGCGCCGTCAGCCGGCCGTGGTTGAGCAGGATGCTGGAGGCGTGGCGCACCGAGCTGTCGACGACGGACACGTTGCGCAGCGCCAGCTCGCCGTAGTTCCGGACGGCGCCATCGGTGCCCTCGGCCAGCACCAGGTCCTGCACGTGCAGCACCGCGCCTTCGGCGACCTCCAGCAGGCTGGCCGGCCGCGGGCTGTAGCCGCGGATCTCGGCGTAGTTGCCCTCCACCGTCAGGCGGTCGCGCACCGTCGGCAGCAGCAGGCCGGCGGCGACCTCGTCCCTGAGCACGTACAGGCCGCGCCGCGCCAGGCGGATGGTGGTGTGGCCCGGCCGCTCGTTGGCTTCGCGGATGGCCTGCACCAGCGCATCGACGTCGTTGTTGGCGATCTCCACCGTGGCGCTGCGCGAGCAGGCGGCCAGGGAAAGGACGAGGGCGAGCAACAGTGCGGGGCGCAGCGTGGACATGGCCGTTCTCCTGTCGGGGACGGCCCCAAGCTCCCATGCATCCGCTAGAGCAAGCGCTCGAGCCGATTAGCGTGAAGTGGGCCGTCGCGCCAGCAGGAGGCGCAGGTCGGGGCCCACCTGGCGCGTCTCGCGCAAATCGAAGCCCAGGCGCTCGTCCATGCTGGCCGGGGTGACGCCGGCCAGCAGGGGGCGGCCCCGCTCGCCCAGCAGCACCGGGGCGACGTAGAGAAGCAGTTCGTCGACCAGGCCGGCGGCGACCAGGGCGCCGGAGAGCGTGGCGCCGGCTTCGACCTGCAGTTCGCTGACGCCACGCTGCGCCAGCTGCGAGAGCACCGCGTTCAGGTCCAGTCCGTCACCCGCGCGGCGGACGGCGAAGGCATCAACCTCGTCGCCGTAATCGGGAACGACGTCGTCGCCATGTACCGCGAGCGTCGGCGCGGCGCCGTCGGTCAGCAGCGCCGTCGTCGCCGGCAGCCGCCCCCGATCGTCCAGTACCACGCGCAGCGGCGGCACGAAGGCTTCTCCGGTGTCCAGGCGCACGGTCAACCGCGGATCGTCGGCAAGCACGGTGCCGATGCCGGTCATGATCGCACCCGAGCGGGCCCGCCAGCGCATCACGTCGGCGCGCGACGCCTCGGAGGTGATCCATTTGGACACGCCATCCTCCAGCGCCGTGCGGCCGTCCAGGCTCATGCCCAGCTTGACCCGCACCCAGGGCCGGCCACGTTCGATGCGCGATTTTCCGCCCCG
>CAXAYM010000304.1:0-3298 GCA_963973175.1 uncultured Arenimonas sp. | reverse complement strand
GGGCCGGCGCGCGCCGGTCGAACTGGCCACGGCCTGGCTGGGCGACGACCTGGCGCCCCTGCGCCTGCGCTTCGCGGCGGAAGCCGTGCTCGATGGGCTCTCGCACCGCCTGGCCGGCTCACCGGCGCCGGGCTTGACCCTGCCCGGGGATTTCCAGAAGCTCTCGGCGTGGTTCGACGCGGCCAATCGGCTGCGCAGCCAGCTGAACGTGCCGGCCCTGCGCCACGACCTGGCACTGGCCGGGCTGCTGCTCGAATGGCGTAGCATGTTCAAGGACACCGCAAGGATGGGAGCACGACGATGATCGGAGGCGGCGCGGGCGCGAGGCAGGGCATCCTGTCCCTGGCCATCAAGGACAAGGCGGCGCTCTACAACGCCTACATGCCCTTCGTGAAGGGTGGCGGCATCTTCGTGCCCACCACCAAACGTTATTCGCTGGGCGACGAGGTGTTCATCCTGCTGTCGCTGATGGAAGAAAAAGACCGTCTGCCGGTCGCCGGCAAGGTCGTCTGGCTCACGCCCGCCGGTGCCCAGGGCAACCGCGGCGCCGGCATCGGCGTGCAGTTCGCCGACACCGCCGAAGCCGAAGCAGTGAAGGGCAAGATCGAAACCTTCCTGGCCGGCACGCTGGAAGCCGACAAGCCCACGCACACGATGTAGAGGCCGGGCTCAGCCCATCCGGCCGCTGAGCCACAGCCCCAGCACCAGCCCCGCCGAACCCAGCACCAGGCCCGCGATGGCGCCGATGCGGCCGTTGCGGCGTTCGCGCGCCTGGCGCCGGGCCGCGCCCACCGGGTCAAGCTCGCGTTCGCGTGCCCGGCGCGGGGCGAGTACCCGGGGCAACCACACGCTGCAAAGCAGGGTGATGCCCACCATGAAGCCCAGCGTCAGGGCCAGGTGCGGCACCCAGCCCGGTACCCGGGCTAGCAGGTTGATGCCGACGCTGAAACCGATCACGAGCAGGGCGCCCACGGCGACGTAGAGCAACACGCCGCGGCGCTCGCGCTCGTCGAAGGGTTCGCGCACGTAGCGGCGCACGCCGAACCACAGGCCCATCAGGCCACCGAGGATGCCCGCCGCCGCGGCCCCGAACGCGCCCAAGCCCAGCTTGGCCAGGCCCTTGGCGCCGCCGAGCGCACCGGCGCCCAGGGCCGTGGCCGCCGCCGCCGGCGGCGCCGCGATCGTCAGCGCCGTCGCCACCGCGGTGGTGAAGGCCAGGCCAGGCGCCGTGCTTCGGAAGAACTTGCCCAGCCGTTCCAGCAGCTCGCCACGGACACGTTCGCGGGCGCGCTGCAGGCGCTTTCGCACCGCCGCGTCCTGCAGTCCCAGCAGGCCGGCGACCTGGCGCGAATTCTGGCCTTCGCGGTAATACAGCAGCAGCACTTCGCGGCTTTCGGCCGGCAGGCTGTCGATCACGGCGGCGGCGATCTCGTGTTCCTCGTGTTCGACGGCCCGTTCGCAGGGCTGCGGATGCGGATCCGCGACCTGGGCAAGCAGGCCCTCGACGTCGCCGCCAGGCTCGCGTCGGCGTGCCTGGGCGCGCAGGTGGTCGCGCGCCAGGTTGCGGGTGATCTGTCGCAGCCAGGGCAGGAAACTGTCGGGATTCTTCAGCCTGCGCAGGTTCTGCCAGGCCGACAGAAAGGCTTCCTGGGCGACGTCCTCGCTGGCGGGCACATCACGCACGATCGCCAGGGCGATCGAGGCCACGGTGCCCTGGCAGCCGGCGACGATGCGGCCATAGGCTTCGCGGTCGCCGCGGGCGGCGGCCGGCAGGTGGGCGTGGATCAGGCTTTCGACAACATCGGTGCTCATGGCAGTCTCCGGGATGGATTCAAACCCGGGACGCCGCGCAGGGGAAGGGTGTGACCCGGATCAGGCCAGGAACATCCGCGCCGCCATCACCGCGCCGGTGACCAGCACCGCCGCCAGCAGCACGAGGCGAAGCTTGGAGACCTTGCGGCCGGGGTCGTTGGCCGCCGTGCCGCTGAACTGCAGCGGCGCCGGCACATAGCCGCCGGTCTTGCTGCTGGTTTCCAGCAGGCCCGCCTCGTGCAGGATCTCGCGCGCCTTCTTGAAGTCGTCGGGACGGACCACCCAGACCGAGGGCTGCTGGCTGGGATCGTGGTTCTTGTTCGAGTAGCTGAACTCGCGGCGGCTGGTGCCCTTCCAGGTGCGGCCGCCATTGATCTTGGTCTGGATGCCGGCTTCGTTGAGCAGCTTTTCGACCGCCTCGACGTTTTCCAGCCGGACCGAGGTGAAAACCTGGCGCATCAGTTCGGGCTCCATGCTTCGGGCAAGACGCGGATCAGGCCTTCCTGCGCGGTCGAGGCGACCAGGCGGCCATCGCGTGCGTAGATCTGGCCGCGGGCCAGGCCTCGCGCGCCCTGGGCACTGGGGCTGTCGAGGGAGTAGAGCAGCCAGTCGTCGGCGCGGAAGGGGCGGTGGAACCACATGGCGTGGTCCAGCGAGGCCATCTGCACGTTCGGCTGGTAGTAGCTGATGCCGTGCGGGAAGGTGGCGGTGCCCAGCAGGTGGAAGTCGGACGCATAGGCCAGCAGGGCCTGGTGCAGCACGCGCGAATCACCGACTTCGCCGGTCAGCCGGAACCAGACCTGCTGGTAGGGCGGTCGCTTGGGCGGCTTGACCTCGTCGCGCGGGTACACCGGCCGGATTTCGAACGGACCCATGCGCGAGAGCCAGCGTTGGGCCTTGGCCGGCAGCTGGGCCAGCTGCTCGGGCGTGGGCGCGGCGACGGGCTCGATGTCCTCCGGTGGCGGCACGGTCGGCATCGCCAGCTGGTGTTCGTTGCCCGGTTCGTCCTCCTGGAAGGACGCGGCGAACACGAAGATGGGCTTGCCGTGCTGGATGGCGGTGACCCGGCGCACCGAGAAGCTGTTGCCGTCGCGGGTGCGGTCGACGTCGTAGACGATCGGGTTCTCGACGTCGCCGGCGCGCAGGAAATAGGCGTGGATCGAATGCACGTGGCGGTCGCCCGCCAGCGTTTGCTGGGCTGCCGACAGGGCCTGGCCCAGCACCTGGCCGCCGAAGACGTATTTGGTGCCGATGTCGCGGCTCTGACCGCGGAACAGGTTGTCTTCGAGGCGCTCGAGGCGCAGCAGGTCCACCAGTTCGGCGGCGACGGAAGCGGTCATGGTGACTCCGGGGTTCGGCCGGCGATTATACCCGGGCGCCCCCGGGCCCCGTGTCTCAGGGGCGGATGCGCTCGAGCGGCACCGCGGCGAGTACCTTGGACCACGGGAACCGCGGCCCGGGGTCGCGCTTGCGGAAAACCTGCTGG
>CAXAYM010000303.1:0-3315 GCA_963973175.1 uncultured Arenimonas sp. | reverse complement strand
GGCCGGCTGCGAGGACTGCCATGCGCCACGATCCTCCCCTCCCGGCAGGCACGCCCCTGCCCTTGCCCCGCCATGTCCCGCATGCCGGGCCGGCCTTTGCCGGACCGGTGCCGATCGCCCCCCGGGCCATCGCGGAATTCAACGAACTGCTGCACGAACTGCACCCCGACGCCCCGCACGTGGACGCCGACGCCGTGGCCAGCGTCGCCCGCTGGCTGGTGGAGTTGCCCGATGCCCAGGGCGAGGCCCTGCTGCAGGCCCGCCTGGGCCGGCTGGCCGAACTGCAGGCGCTGGTCGCCGACCCCGACTGGGCCGTCGAACCGGCGCTGGCGAAGCGCATTTCGCGACTGCTTGATTACGTCGAACGCGTGCGCGACCTGATTCCCGACGACACCCCGCGGGTCGGCCGTCTCGACGACGCGCTGCTGGTGGAACTGGCCTGGCCGATGGTCGCGGAGGAACTCGAGGATTACCGGGACTTCCAGCGTTTCCGCGAGGAGTCCGGCGAGGCCTTCGATGGCCACCCCACGCGCGAGCAGTGGCTGCAGGCGCGGCTCGAGGAAGGTGCGCTCTGGGAACAGCTGCATCGCGTGCGCCACCAGCACTACGTCGACTACGGTCCCCTCGAGGGCGGCCTTCGGGTCGTGTGAACCCCGCGGCGAAGCTGTCGCGTCGCTGAATTGGGCCGAAGGTCACGCCCACTTCCGGAACGCGACGGATCCGCTGCGACGGAGCAAGCTGGCGCGGCATCAATGAAGGGCAGTACGCCGGGAATCGTTTCCGCGCGGCCTGCCCGAGGAGCCCGCCATGTTGTCCACCTTCCACGATCCGCTCGCCCTGCCGCTGCCGCCGGTGTCCGCCGACTCCCGCCGCCGCCACGTCGGTGACCTGGCGCTGGAAGACGCCGCCGTCGACCGCTTCAACGCGCTGCTGGCGCAGCTCGATCCCAATGCGCCGAAAGTCAGCACCGACCAGCTGGTCACCCTCGCGCGCTGGCTGCAGGAACAGCCGCGCGAACGTGCCGTGGCGATCCTGGCCGAACGCCTGCGCCGCGCCGAGCACCTGCGCCGCATGCTCAACGATGCCGACTGGGACATCGACGCCGAGCTGCGGGAACGCTCGCGCATGCTGATCAGCTACCTGCAGCAGGTCGACGACCTGATTCCCGACGACCTGCCGCTGCTCGGACACCTCGACGATGCGCTGCTGGTCGAACTGGCCTGGCCGGCCTTCCGCGACCACTCGCTCGACTACGGCGACTTCTGCAGCTTCCGCCGCGAGGAACAGCCGCGCGGCACCGGCGCCGAGCGCCGCCAGGCCTGGGAAAACACCCGCCTGGCCGAGCTGGCGCTGCTTCAGCAGCGCAGGGACGTGCGCGCACGGCCCTATGCCGCGGGCCAGCCGCTGCCGCCGCTGTTCCGGGTGTCCTGACCGGGGCCAGCGACCCTGCCCTCGGGGTAAACTGCCGGCTCGCCCACGGCTGCCGGCATGACGCCAAGATTCGTCCACCTCCACCTGCACAGCGAGTACTCGCTCACCGACTCCAGCATCCGCATCCCGGAGCTGGTGTCGCGCTGTGCCGCGCTGGGCCTGCCGGCGGTGGCGGTGACCGACACCAGCAACCTGTTCGCGCTGGTGAAGTTCTACAAGGCGGCCGAAGGCGCGGGCCTCAAGCCCCTGGCCGGCGCCGACCTGTGGATCGAAACCGGCGCCGCCCCGGCGCGCATCACCCTGCTCTGCCTTGACCAGACGGGCTACCTGGCCCTGTCGCGACTGATCAGCCGCGCCTACCTCGATGGCCACGCCGGCGACTACGTGGCCGTGCAGCCGGAATGGCTGTACGCCGACTGCGCCGGCCTGGTGGCCATCGCCGGGCGCGAAAGCCCGGTGGGCCGCTGCCTGCTGGCCGGGCGCGAGGAAGCCGCGCGCCAGCAGCTCGACGAACTGGCCCGGGCCTTCCCGGACCGCCTCTACCTGGAGCTCACCCGCACCGGCCGCGAGGGCGAGGACGCCTTCAACACCGCCGCCGTGGCGCTGGCCGGCGACGCCGGACTGCCCCTGCTGGCAAGCAACGACGTGCGCTTCCTGTCGCGCGACGACTTCGAGGCGCACGAAGCGCGCGTCTGCATCGCCACCGGCCGCGTGCTCGACGATCCCAAGCGCCCGCGCGAGTACACCCGCGAGCAGTACCTCAAGTCGCCCGAGGAAATGGCCGAGCTGTTCGCCGACCTGCCCGAGGCGCTGGAGAACACCGTCGAGCTGGCCAAGCGCTGCAACCTGGCGCTGAGCCTTGGTAAATACTTCCTGCCCGACTTCCCGGTGCCCGAAGGCCACACGCTCGACAGCTGGATCCGCGAGGAAGCCCACCGCGGCCTCGTCGGCCGCCTGGCGCGCATCGACCTGGCGCCGGACAAGTCCGCGTCGGACTACGCCGCGCGCCTGGACACCGAGCTCGACGTCATCGTGTCCATGGGGTTCCCGGGCTACTTCCTGATCGTCGCGGACTTCATCAACTGGTCCAAGTCCAACGACATCCCGGTCGGGCCGGGCCGCGGTTCCGGCGCCGGTTCGCTGGTGGCCTACGCGCTGGGCATCACCGACCTCGACCCGCTGCGCTACGACCTGCTGTTCGAACGTTTCCTCAATCCCGAACGCGTGTCCATGCCCGACTTCGACGTCGACTTCTGCATGGACCGGCGCGACGAGGTGATCGACTACGTCGGCCACAAATACGGCCGCGACAAGGTCAGCCAGATCATCACCTACGGCACCATGGCCGCCAAGGCCGCGGTGCGCGACTGCGGCCGCGTGCTGGGCCATCCCTACGGTTTCGTCGACGGCATCGCCAAGCTGATCCCCAACACCCTGGGCATCACCCTCGACGACGCGCTGGGCCTGAGCGAAAAAGCCCGCAAGGACGCCGACCTGGCCTCGGCCGAGCTGATCGCGCGCTACCAGTCCGAAGACGACGTGCGCGACCTGGTGGACCTGGCGCGCAGCCTCGAGGACCTGACCCGAAACGCCGGCAAGCACGCCGGCGGCGTGGTGATCGCGCCGACGCCGCTCACGGATTTCAGCCCGCTGTTCGCCGAACACCTGGCCAAGGGCGAATCCTCGCGCTCGATCGTCACCCAGTTCGACAAGGACGACGTCGAGGCCGTCGGCCTGGTGAAGTTCGACTTCCTGGGCCTGCGCACGCTGACGATCATCGACTGGGCGGTGAAGGCGATCAATGCCCGCCGCGGGCGCGCCGGCATCGAACCGGTGGACATCATCGCGCTGCCGCTGGACGACCCGGACACCTACGCCCTGCTG
>CAXAYM010000302.1:0-3318 GCA_963973175.1 uncultured Arenimonas sp. | reverse complement strand
CGGAGCCCGACGGGGCCGCGACCGGTGCGCCGCCGGCGCCGGTGACGGTGGACCCCGAGGACCTCGAGCGCGAGGTCGTGCTGGCACCGCGTGACGAAGAGGCTCCGGTACCCGCCTGGACGCCCGACATCACGCCGGTGCCCGCCAGCGGCATTCGCAAGGCGCTGGCCGCGGCCGAGGAGGCCGAAGAAGCGGGCCGCCTGTTCGTCGAGCCGGTCGCTATGCCGGCCGCCTCCGGCACGCAGCTTGATCCCGCTCCGGACGACAGTGACGGCGAGACGAACGAGGAAGAGCCGGCCCCCGAACCGGCTGCACTTGAACTGCTGCTGGGCGTGCTTGCCACCGAGGGCGACAACGCCGCCGCGCTCGCGGGCGTCGAACGCATCCTCGGCGAGCTCCAGCGGCAGGGACGGATCGCGCTTTCCGAAGGGCGCTTCGCGGACGCCGAGCGCATTGAACGCGTGGTGGCCCGCGCCCAGCCTCAGCACCCGGAACTGGTCAGCTATCGCGAGGCCCTGGCCGCCGCACGCCGGGCGCAGGAGTCCGTGCGCCTGGCCGAGGCGCGCGCCACGGCCAACCGCATTTTCAAGCCGGAAGGCGAAGGTGCGGTCGCCGCCTATCGGGACGCCCTGCGCGCCTATCCCGACTACCTGCCGGCCAGCGACGGGCTGGCGCGGCTGCAGGCCCGGCACCTGGACCGGGCGCTGGCGGCCGCCCAGGCGGGTGACTACCTGGCCTCCGAACGCCTGCAGGCGGAAGCCGGCCGCATCGTGCCCGACTCGGCGGCGCTGCAGGACATGATCGTGCGCATCGTCGAACTGCGGCAGGCGCGGACCGAAGCCCTGCTGGCGCAGGGGCATGCCGCGGTCGATGCGCTTGATCTCGAGCTCGCCGCCCGGCGCCTGGCCGAAGCCGAGCAGGTCTCGCTCCAGGCCCAGGGCCTGGACGGACTGCGCGAGCGCATCGAACTGGCGCGCCACTACGGTCATTTCCGCCCGGGCCAGGTGTTCCGCGAGCCGCTGGCGTCGGGCGGCGAGGCGCCCGAGATGGTCGTGCTCGCCCACGGCAGCTTTCACATGGGATCCCCCGAGGACGAGGCCGGGCGATTCGACAACGAGGGACCGCGGCACGAGGTGGAATTCGAGCGCGGTTTCGCGATCGCGCGCAACGAAACCACGGTGGCCGAGTTCCGGGCCTTCGTCGAGGCCAGTGGCCATCGTTCCCTGGCCAGTCGCCGCGGCCGTTCCACGGTTTACGACGAAAAGGGCGGCGTCATGGGCGAACATGGCCGCGTCGACTGGCGCCGCGACTATGCCGGCGCCCCGGCGGCCCCGGAGCTTCCGGTCGTGCATGTTTCCTTCGATGATGCCCAGGCGTATGCCGCGTGGCTGTCGGCGCAGACCGGCCAGCGCTATCGGCTGCCCAGCGAGGCCGAGTTCGAGTACGCACTGCGTGCCGGCCGCGACGAGGCCTGGCCCTGGGGCAGTGGCCTGCCCACGCGCGTGGTCGGCAACCTCACCGGCGAAGGCGACGAGTCACGGCTGAAACGGCGCTGGGCCAATGCGATTCCCGGCTACAGCGACGGCCATTGGGGCCCGGCGCCGGTGCGCAGTTATCTCGCCGAAGCCTTCGGCACCTTCGACCTGGTCGGCAACGTCAGTGAATGGGTGCTCGACTGCTGGCACGACAGCTACCGGCGGGCACCGCGCGACGGCACCGCCTGGGTCAATCCGGGCTGCAGCGACCGGGTCATCCGTGGCGCCTCGTGGGCAAGTACGCTCGACCGTGCGCGTTCGGCCTACCGGCAGTCGACACCCGCCGACACCACCAATGCGCGGCTCGGCTTCCGCGTGGTGCGCGAACTCTAGGGTTCGGTCAGCGCGTGCGCGATTTCGGCGTGCGCGGATTCTTTCGCGCCGGGCCCGGCGCCCCGCCACTTCCCAGGCCCTGCTGGAATGATCGCCACAGGTCCAGGTTGCGTTCGGCCAGCTGGTTGAGCAGCGCCCAGGGCGCCTGGCCGACGAGATTGCCGATCTGGCCACGGATCTGCTGCTGCTGCTCGAGGAAGAACTGCAGGCTGCGCTCCAGGAAACTTCCCAGGTGTCCCTGCATCGAATCACCGCGGAAACGAATGACCTGGGTCAGCAGTTCGGTGGTGAAGATCGGCTGCCCGTGTTCCTCGTGTTCGGCGATGATCTGCATCAGCACCGACCGGGTGATGTCATTGCCGCTGCGCGCATCGCGCACGACGAAGGCCTCGCCATCGACGATCAGCTGGCGAACGTCCTCGAGCGTGATGTAGCTGGAAATCTCGGTGTCGTACAGGCGGCGGTTCGGGTACTTCTTGATGATGCGGACATGCGACATGCAGGGCACCGGAAGTTCGCGACGACGGACGGGCCCCGGAGCATCCCCCACGGGAGGGTGGGATGCAAGCCGGCCCTTGCGCCTTCACTTTTCCTGCACGGCCGGCGGCGCGCTTTCACGCGGGATCCGGCCGGCGTCGAACGCTTGCACGGCCGCGTCCAGGAGCCGGGATGTCGATCCGGCCACCGGCAGCCGCTTCGGCTCCTGGCCGAGGAAGGACCAGGCGGCGCGCAGGGCCGGCATCGGATCGGCATCGTCCACCGGCACGGCCGCGAGGGACTTGCCGAGCTTGCGGCCTTCGGCGTCGCGCACGAGCGGCAGATGCGCATAGCCCGGCGTGGGCAGGCCCAGGCGCTGCTGCAGGAAGACCTGGCGCGGCGTGGAATCGAGCAGGTCGGCGCCGCGCACCACGTCGGTGATTCCCTGCGCGGCGTCGTCCACGACGACCGCCAGCTGGTAGGCCCAGTAGCCGTCGGCACGCCGGAGCACGACGTCGCCGACCTCCCGGCCCAGGTCCTGGCCGAAATGCCCCTGGACGCGGTCCTGGAACGCGACCCTTCCGTCGGGGACCCGCAGCCGGATGGCCGGCTTGCGGCCGGCGTGGGCCTGGCCGACGCAGCGCCGGTGCACGCCGCCCGCCGCCTCGATTTCACTGCGGCTGCAATGGCAGGCGAAGGCATCACCCGACCCCAGCAGGGCCTGCAGCGCCGCGGCATAAGCGTCGCCGCGGTCTGACTGGAACCAGGGCGGCTCGTCGGGCAGCAGGCCAAAGGCCGCCAGGGTCGCGAGCTGCCGTCCGGCCGCGCCCGGAACTTCACGGGGCGGGTCCAGGTCTTCGATGCGGACCAGCCACTGGCCACCGGCCTGGCGTGCGTACAGCCAGCTGCCCAGGGCGGCCACCAGCGAGCCGAAGTGCAGCGGTCCGGTGGGCGAGGGCGCGAAGCGGCCGCG
>CAXAYM010000301.1:0-3319 GCA_963973175.1 uncultured Arenimonas sp. | reverse complement strand
CGCTGGCCATCAGCCAGGCGTGTTCATGGGCCAGGGCCAGCGCGGCGTCGCGATCGTGTTCGTACAGCCGGCCGAAGCCCTCCAGCGCGGGCAGTTCGGAATATCCCTCGCGAAAACGCTGCACGCGCCCGCCCTCCTGGTCCACGCACAGCAGCTGCGGGCGCGGCGCGGCCTCCCGGATGGCCTGGCAGAGTTCGGCAACCTGGGCGCGCGATTGGAAATTGCGCTTGAAAAGGATCACGCCGGAGACGTGAGGGTCCTGCAGCCAGGCGCGCTCGTCGTCCGACAGCTCCAGGCCACCGATTCCAATCACCAGCATCAGGTTTTCTCCTGCGCGTTCCAGCGCGAATACGGGCGCTCGGCCAGCGCCAGGTTGTACCACCGGGTCTCGTCGGTGACCTCCCGCCCAAGCCAGGCGGGGCGTTCGAAATCTTCATCGGCGCTGGCCAGCTCGAGTTCTGCCACCACCAGGCCGGCGTTGTCGCCCGCGAACTCATCCACTTCCCAGGTATGGCCGGCGTGGCCGACGTAATGGCGCACCTTGTCGATGCGGCCGCCCACGCACAGCGCCAGCAGCGCTTCGGCATCGGCTGCCGGGATCGGGTAGTCGAATTCCTGCCGCGTGTGCCCGGCCTCGCGGGACTTGAGGTTCAGGAAGGCGGCGTCGCCGGCGATGCGCACGCGCACCGAGGCGTTCTGCCTGGCCTCGCGCAGCGCGGCCATGTCGTTGATGTAGCCCTGGGCCATGCGCACCGAGCGGACCACGTGGTCGCGCCAGCCGTCGCCGGTGACCAGGAACTTGCGTTCGATCTCGATGCCCATGCCCTATTTCTCGAAAAGCGCGATCGATTCCACGTGCGCGGTTTGCGGGAACATGTCCATCGCGCCCGCCGCGACCAGGCGGTAACCGCGCTCGCGCACCAGGAAACCGGCATCACGCGCCAGCGAGCCCGGATGGCAGGACACGTAGACGATGCGGCGGATGCCCTTCAGCGGCAGCTGCGCCAGCACTTCGGCGGCGCCGGCGCGCGGCGGGTCGAGCAACAGCTTGTCGAAGCCGGACTTCATCCAGGGTTCGCCGGCCAGGTCCCTGGCCAGGTCGGCCGCGTGGAACTCGACGTTGTCCAGCTGGTTGCGGGCCGCATTTTCCCGTGCCCGCGCCACCAACCCGGCCTCTCCTTCGACGCCGACCACGCGGCCGGCGCGTCGTGCCAGCGGCAGCGTGAAGTTGCCCAGGCCGCAGAACAGGTCAAGCACGCGGTCCTCCGGCTGCGGGTCGAGCAGGTCCAGCGCGCGTCGGATCATCTTGTCGTTCAGGCCGGCATTGACCTGGATGAAGTCCAGCGGCCGGAACGCCAGGTGCAGGTCGAAATCCGGCAGCGCGAACGACAGGTCCAGCTGTTCAGGCCACAGCGGCCGCACGGTGTCGATGCCGCCTGGCTGCAGGAACACCGCGAAACCGGTTTCCTTCGCGAAGGCGACCAGCCGGGCGAGGTCGTCGGCCGACAGCGGCTCGAGGTGGCGGAACACAAGCGCCACGCCTTGCTCGCCGGCGATGAATTCGATCTGGGGCAGCGTGCGCTTGCCGTCGAGGCTGTCGACCAGGGCCGTCAGCGCCGGCAGCCGGTGGCCGATTTCCGGGATGACGGTATGGCAGACCGACAGGTCGGCGACGAAACGCGGGTTGGTTTCGCGAAAACCCACCACCGCCTTGCCCTTCTTCTCGACGTAGCGCACCGAGAAACGGCCCTTGCGGCGATAGCCCCAGGCGGCATCGACCAGGGGTTCGAGCACCTCGCCCGGCATGACGTGGCCGATCCGCTGCAGGTTGTCCATCAGCACGCCCTGCTTGGCGGCGATCTGGCGCGGCTCGGCCAGGTGCTGGAGCACGCAGCCCGCGCAAGTGCCGAAATGCGGGCAGCGCGGCTCGACGCGGTCCGGCGAGGCGACCAGCACCTCCAGCGTCCGCCCCTCGTCGAAATGGCGGTTGCGGCCGGTCTGTTCGACCCGCACGGTTTCGCCCGGCAGGGCGCCGGACACGAACATGGTCTTGCCCTCGCGGCGGCCGACGCCGCGGCCGTCATGGCTCAGGTCGGTGATGTCCAGCTCGAAGGGAGGGCGCTGCTTGAAACGGGTACGGGCCACGGGTGATGCCAAAAGCAAGGGGCGCGGATTGTCGCAAATCCGCGCCCCGGGTGCTTGCCGGACCGCCGCGGGTCCGGCTGGCTTTGCGCCGGGAGGCGCGCCTACTTTTGTTTCCAGCTGCCGTCCGCGGCCTGGTACCACCAGCCGGCGCGGGCGCTGGCGATCCACTGGCGCGAGAAGGTCTGGCGGATCTGGTCCTCCCACTCCGGGTGGTTGTTGGCGACCGCGATCTCGCGATAAACCGCGTTGCGGTCGCGGTTGTCCTCGGCGACCAGCTGGTTGACCGAAACGCGGTCCTTGAGCGGCACCTTGCTGGCATCACGAAGCACCACCAGGCCGTCGTTCCCGAAGCCCAGCGCACCCGAGTCGAAATGGGGCCGCAGGCCCGACTGGAAGCGTGCCGCCATCCGGTCCTGGATGGCCTGGATTGCCGGCGTGCGGATGGTGATATCCACTTCCTGGGCATGGGCCTGCGAGATCAGCAGCGACATCGGGCTCCAGCGCGGCTGCCGCGCCGGGACGGCAGCCTGGGGCTCGTCCCCTCCTGCCGCGCCATCGCCGTTCTCGTCGAGCACCTTCTCGACGAACTCCTCGGCCGCCGCCTGGGCTTCCGCCGCCGGGAAGTAGACATTGATCGTGACGCAGGCGCCGAGCGCGAACACCGCCAGCGCCAACAGCGGGGCCAGCATCAGCCGCTTGGATTTCTTGCCCATTGTCTTGTCCTCATTGGATGACCGGGGTTTGCCCTTCGGTGGCCGCCTTCAGGCGGGCCACCAGCGTGGGCCAGTCGACGCGGCGGCGGAAACCCACCACCTGGATACGCGGCAGGCCGGCACCCTGCACGATGGTATAGCCATCGCCTGCTGAATCCACCCCGTCCATCCGGCAGACGTTGTCGCGCAGCTGGCAGCCGAGCCCGAGCCGGGCATAGCGGAAATCGTCGAACAGCCGCAGCGCCTGTGCCTGCAGCCCGCCCATCAGGCCGCCGCCGCCACCGACCTTGGAGATATCCTCGACCGCGCGCTGGCTGATGCGTCGGCGCCCTTTCCAGTCGGGATCCGACTCCAATCGCGCGTCGAAGGCCACCGGGGACCAGTCCACCATGCGCAGGCCGTTGATGTAGCCGTCGAGCCGGCCCGTGATCGAACCGAACCCAAAGGCCGCGGTCAGGGGC
>CAXAYM010000300.1:0-3324 GCA_963973175.1 uncultured Arenimonas sp. | reverse complement strand
CGCCGAGCATCTTCGGTGCGAACGCCTCGTAGGTGACCACCAGATTCAGACCGCCCTTATTGCCGAGGGCGGCGCAGACCACGGCTTCCTCATTGAGCGCGGTGATGACCGCGCCAATGGCCGATTCGGCGACACCGGGCTCGGGTTCGTGCACCCGGTGTTTCATCGCGTCCAGGGTGCGGTCGAGCTTGTTGCTGCGCAGCTCGTCAGGATTGCCCACGCGCACGCGTAATCCCGGGTTCGCTTCGGCGATGGCGACGAACTGCTCGTCGAGCGCGGTCATCGGCGAGCTCTCACCGCCGGTACTGCGGTCGGCAATCGCTGGAACGCGCGGCGTGTCCACCTGGCGATCGGCCAGCGCATGGTCACGCTCGCGCACCCGCTGCTGGACATCGTGGCTGTTGAGTGCGGTAATGGCTTCTTCGAGCTCGGGGAAGGCCACGAACAGCGCTGCGGTGCCTTCATTGAAGAGCGTGCGCGCCTCAGCGTCCCTCGCGGGATTACCGGGCAGGGGAAGGTTGTGCGAGGCGTTGGTGCCGGCGCCGGGGAAACCAAAGCCCTTGATGGTTTCGGCGATGCCATAGGGCAGTCGCACGTCGGAACCGGGGACGGCGGCGCCCGCTTGCAGGCGCGACTCCATTACGTGGATGCCCCACGCGATGCTGGCCGGATCGCGACCGTCCAGGGCGATCGGATCAAAGCCGTTTAATCGCAGGTGTCGGTCCAGCCAACGCTCGCCGCCCTGCTGGGTGATCTGGCTGCGCTGTTCGATGCGCCGCCCGTTGAGGATGATGATCGGGCTGACCAGCCCGCTGTCTTCGGCACGCCACCAGCGCGGCGCCCAGTCGCTGCCACGCTGTTCCTCGAACGCACCGTCGCTGAGGAATGCGACCAGACGTTCGTCCTTGAGCGGTGCATGCACGTACTGCAGCTCGGCAAAGCCGAGATAGCCGCCTTCCATCACGCCCCCTGCGGTGTGGGCATTGACGTGAGAGCCTAGCGGCGACGCTGGCGTCCCGTCTGGATTGAGTGTGTAGGCGTAAAAGTCGCCGACGAACCGGCTCAGCCCTGCGTCGGAAAGGTCATAACGTTCGGCGTGCCGGTCGGTCATGTTGCCAACCAGCAGGTTGAGTGCATCGATGGCAGCCACGCAGTGTCCCTGGCCCATCATCCACGCGCGGGTGACGCCATCCAGGGCGTCCATCAGCAGGTAGCCGGCATAGGCAGACACCATGTTGAGGGACCCGCCGGTATGGCCTTCGGGCGTGGTCTTGAAGTCATCAAACTCGAGAGCCGCACCGTCGGTACGGACCCGCTGGCTGTAGGTCATGTGCGCCACCAGCCACATGCCGGCGCTGGTGACACGGTCGGCCGCGGCGAGGCGCTGCCAGGCGGTGCCGGCATCGGGCGTGCGGCCCAGGGCCACCAACTCTTCCACCATCTGGCGGACCCGGAGCTGGGTGAGCGGGTCATGCCGGATCACGCCGTAACCGGCCGCCCAATGGGCGAACGCGGGATCGGCCTGTCGGTGGGCGTCGGCCAGTTGAAGGATCCGCTGGCGCTCGGCGGCCGAGAGCTGGTCGGCGGTGCAGCAGTTGAGATGCAGGTTCATGGGTCCTCCGGGGAATCGGTCGAAGCGGCCATCAGGATCGATGCCGCGGCGGCGAGGTCCGCGCCTAGGGCGATCGCGTTCGACGGGTGGGGAATGGTGTCGGTGCTGACGATGCGGGCCAGGCCTGCCTCCTGCAGGCGGGTATAGGCATCGCCCGCGAACACCGGATGGATGGCGACCAGCAACGGCGGCGGCAGCGACAGTCGGCGCAAGTGAGTGTGGGTCTCCAGGATCGTGCGGCCGGACGACACGATGTCGTCGATCAGGACCGGGGTCCGGCCAGCCAAGGCCGCCGGGTCAGGCAGGCTAACGCGCACGTCGTAGTCACCGTGGCGTTCCTTGGCGAGTACCTGGTAGGGCATGCCGGATCGGGCGGCGATGCCCGCCACCCATTGCTCGCTCTCACTGTCGGGCCCGATCAACACTGCGTCGGGGACGGTCTGCGCGATCCAGCGGGCCACGGCCGGCGTTGCCGACACGTGGGCCGCCGGGATCCGGTAAAGAGACTGCAGGCGCTCGACGCGGTGCAGATGCGGGTCCACGGTCACCAGCCAGTCGAAGGTCTCCTCAAGGAATTGCGCGAATAGCGGCGTGCTGACCGCCTCGCCAGGATGAAAGCGAGTGTCCTGGCGCATATAGCCGAGATAGGGTGCGATCAAGCCGACCGAGCGGGCGCCGAACTCGCGAGCGGTCTGGGCGGCGAAGCGCAAGGGGAGGGCCAGAGCATCGGTGTGGCGCAGGCTGGCCAAGATCGCCACATCGGCGCCGGCCAGCGCGTCGTCCAGGGTGACCAGCGACTCGCCATCGGGAAAGTGTCGCCAGGCCACGGGTGCAAGGCGGGCCTGCAGGGGCTGGTTGATGGTGCCGGCCAACACTGCATCGGCCGGGAAGGGCATCAGCACACGGGTCATAAGACCTCTCCAAGCACAAAGGGTTGCAACGCCGCAGCGTGCTCAAGGGCGTAAGCGAGCTCTCCTGGCGACTCCGCATGCAGGGTCAGCAGGGGCTGCCCGCGGTCCACCGTATCGCCAACCCGCAGCTCCGTCTCCAGGCCGGCGGCTCGCGATGTGGGTGCGCCGGCCAGCTTGGCTAGCTTGGCCAGTCTGCGGTTGTCGATCTCCGCGATGCGGCCTGATGCGGTTGCCGGGACTTCGGCAGTGAATGCCGCCCGCGGCGGTTCGCGAAAGCCTCCCTGGGCTTCGCAGATCGCCAGGAATTTAGCCAGCGCCGCCCCAGAATCCAGCACGCTGCGCGCGCGCTCCAATCCGGTGCTGGCGCTGCTGCCCGGTGCCATGTCCAGCAGCGCCGCAGACAGCGCAAGGGCGCGTTCGCGAAGATCGGCCGGTGCATCGGCGGCGTTGCGCAGCACCTTGAGCACATCGTGCGCCTCGAGCGCCGGCCCGATTCCCCGACCCACCGGCTGGGTGCCGTCGGAACGATGGATGCCCAGCTGTAATCCAAGCGCGTCCGCGGTGTGCGCAAGCCGCGTGCCGAGGCTGTGGGCCGCCGCTTCCCCACGCACCTTGGCGGTCGGACCCACCGGCATGTCGATCAGAACGTGGGTTGAGCCAGCCGCGATCTTCTTCGACAGCACGCTGGCGACAAGTTGGCCGTCGCTGTCAAAGTCCAGCGGGCGCTGGATCCGGATCAGGATGTCGTCGGCCGGGCTCAGGCGCACGTTGCCGCCCCAGACGATGCAGCCGCCCTCGCGT
>CAXAYM010000299.1:0-3339 GCA_963973175.1 uncultured Arenimonas sp. | reverse complement strand
GTCAGCAAGGACGTTGACTACCCGCCGGTGCTGTTCACCACCTCCACCCGCGACGACCGCGTGCACCCCGGCCACGCCCGCAAGATGATGGCGCGCATGATGGAGCAGGGCCACGACGTCACCTACTACGAGAACATCGAAGGTGGCCACGGGGGCGCCGCCAACAACGCCCAGGCGGCCTACATGGGCGCCCTGGCCTACACCTTCCTCAAGCAGCAGCTGTTCGGCGACAAGTAAACAGGCTGCGACCTCCGCTCCCGTCACCGGGGGCGGAGGATCGGCACCGCGTGGCGCACTACCAGCCGGCCTGCTGCAGCAGCAGTTCCGTTTTCGGATCGGCGGGCCTGGCGACGAGGCCGCCGCGCGGATTGAGCAGGACCTCATAGGTGGCCCCGTCGATCATCGGCAGGTAGGCGGCGCTGCCCCAGCGGGCGTCGGCCACCGGCAGGTCGGCCAGCCAGCGCTGGCGGAATTCCCAGAAGTCCCAGCCTTCGCGCAGGTCGTGCACGCTGCGTTCGGCGACCAGCTCCTGCTTCGGGTCGCCGTAGCGGCCGGACAGGCGCTCGAAGCGATAGACCGGGCGCATGCCCGCCAGCTGGCCCGGCAGCGTCCACCGGATCACCCGGGCATCGAGCTGCCATTCGTCACCGAGGATCTCGAATTGCCGGTCGGGCTGGCCCGGGCGGACGAGGGTGGCTTCGAAGCGCTGGCTGCCCAGCTGGCGCAGGCTGATCGTCGCCACGGGCACGTCGGCCGTGAGCCAGTGGTACTGGCGCAGCAGGCCGCCCAGCCCGGCCAGGCCCAGCGCAAGCAGCAGGACCAGCAGGCCCAGCGCGCGCCCCAGTCCGCCGCGACGGCCATGGCGGCGCGTGCGGCGTGGCCGCAGCCACGGCAGCAGTCCCAGCACGGCCAGAACCGCGGCGGCCAGCAACAACCAGTTCGACAGCGACATCGTCTGCTCCATTCGCCCGGGTCCTGCCCCGGACTATACTCGCCGCATGAAAACCGCCCGATTGATGCTGCTGCTGCTAAGCCTCGCCCTGGTCGCCGCCTGCGGCAACAAGGGTGACCTGGTGCGTCCCGCCGAAACCGGGGCCGCCGCCGGGCCATGACCGGCGCCGCGACCCTGCGGTTCACCAAGATGCATGGCGCGGGCAACGACTTCGTCGTGCTCGACCTGCGCGGCGGCCGGGCGGCACCTTCGCCGGCCCTGGCCCGTGCCCTGGGCGATCGCCACACCGGCGTGGGTTTCGACCAGCTGCTGACGATCGAGGACGCCGGTGAAGCGGGGGCCGTCGCGCGCTACCGCATCTGGAACGCCGACGGCTCGGCCGCGCAGCAGTGTGGCAATGGCGCACGCTGCGTGGCCGCCTGGCTGCAGCGCGAGGGCGTCGCCCTGGGCCCGTCCTTCGTGCTGGAGGCACCGCCGGGGCCGGTCACGGTCCAGGCGCTGGGCAAGGGTCGTTATGCCCTGGCGCTGGGCGTACCGCGCTTCCAGCCTGCCGAGCTGCCATTCCGCGCCGACGCGGCGCAGGACGGCTACCGGTTCCGGCTGGGCGGCCAGGACGTGGAGTTCGGCATCGCGTCCATGGGCAATCCGCACGCGGTGATCGAAGTGCCCGACGTGGACACCGCCGATGTCGCCGGCATCGGCCCGGCGCTGCAGGCCCGCGAAGAATTCCCCGAGGGCGTTAACGTTGGTTTCGCGCAGGTGCTGGCGCCCGATCGCATCCGCCTGCGCGTCTTCGAACGCGGCGCCGGGGAAACCCGGGCCTGCGGCAGCGGCGCCTGCGCGGCGGTGGCCGTGCTGGTCCGGCGCGGCCGGGTCGGTCGCCATGTTTTCGTCGAGCTGCCCGGCGGCACGCTTGAAATCACCTGGCCCGGCGATGATTCGCCGGTCACCATGGCCGGACCCACCGCCTTCGTTTTCGAGGGCGACTTCCTGCTGGAGCAAACCGAATGATCGAAGAAAAGAACGAGCGCCTGGGCGCCCATGAAGTCGCCGCCTTCCTGCGCCGGCACCCGAAGTTCCTGGGCCAGTTCCCGGACCTCGCGGTGTCGCTGCTGGTGCCCAAGGAAGAAGGGCAGGCGGCGTCGCTGGCCAGTTACCAGCTGGACGTGCTGCGCGACAAGAACCGCGAGCTCACCCGGCGCCTGAACGAACTGTTCGCCAACGCCAAGGAAAACGAACGCCTGGCCGTGCGCACCCACCAGCTTTCCCTTGCGCTGATGCGCGCCCGCGGCCCGGCCGAGACCCTGCGCACGATGGTGGCGGTGCTGGGCGAGGATTTCCGCGGCGAAGACGTGCGCGTGGTGTTGTTCGAGGCCGTGGAAGGCCTGCAGGCCGACTGGCTGCAGGTGATCCCGGAGAAGGACGCGGCGCTCAAGCCCTTCGTCGATTTCCTCGCCACCGGCGAACCGCTGACCGGCCGCCTCAACCAGGACAAGCTGGCCCTGTTGTTCGGCGATGACCAGGCGCGCGCCGCCTCCGCGGTGCTGTTGCCGCTGCCGGGCGTGGGCATGCTGGCGGTCGGAAGCTCCGACGCCAACCGCTTCTTCCCGGGCATGGGCACGCTCTTCCTGCGGCTGATGGCCGAATCGCTGGTGACGGCGCTGGGCCGCCCGCCCGCCGACTGACATGGCCGCCGACACGCCGCTGCAGCCCGAGATCGACGCCTTCCTGGCCTGGCTCGCGGTCGAGCGGCGCATGTCGAAGCACACGCTTGACGCCTACCGGCGCGATCTGGCCGACCTGTCGGCCTGGATGCGCGACACGGGCATCGCGTCGTGGGCCGGGCTGCGCCAGGAAGCCCTGCGGGGCTACGTCGCGGGCGCGCACTGTCCGGCAAGAGCCTGCAGCGCCGGCTTTCCGCGGTGCGCAGCCTCTACCGCTTCCTCAACCGCGAACACGGCACCCAGCTCAATCCCGCGCTGGGCCTGCGGGCACCGAAGTCGCCACGCAAGCTGCCGCAGGTGCTCGACCCCGACGAGGCCTCGCGCCTGGTCGAAGTGTCGACCGACGGCCCGCTGGGCCTGCGCGACCGGGCGATGCTGGAGCTGTTCTATTCCTCCGGGCTGCGTCTTTCCGAACTTTGCGGACTGCGCTGGGGCGGGCTGGACCTGGCCGATGGCCTGGTCACCGTCCTGGGCAAGGGCGAGAAGAGCCGCGTGATCCCGGTGGGCAGCCATGCGCGCAAGGCGCTGGCCGAATGGAAAACGGCCTCGGCGCCTTCGTCGCCCACGGCGCCGGTGTTCCCGGGCCGGCAGGGTGGCCCGATCAGCCCGCGCACGGTGCAGGTGCGCCTGCGCGCGCTGGCGATGCAGCAGGGCCTGTTCAAA